>NZ_AAEW02000006.1 GCF_000167355.1 Desulfuromonas acetoxidans DSM 684 | reverse complement strand
ATAGTAGGTTTGATAGTATCCTTGCATGGATTGAAAATTTTATTTAAATGCATTTATTGAAGGAGTGAAGGTCATGGCAAAAACACCGTTTAACATTCAGGATCAGTATTTGAACCAAGCGCGTAAAGAGCGCGTTAAAATTACCGTTGTCATGATGTCGGGTGAACAGTTGCAGGGTTATATCAAATCGTTTGATAATTTCTGTGTGCTGATTGAGAGCGGCGGCGACTTTTTGCTGTATAAACACGCGATTTCATCCATTACCTCAGCCGACGGCTTGTTCAAGTTACATGGCGGCCGCGATTAGTGTGGACCGCTTCATACGTTAGCGACAGGCCCCCGACTGGAGTGCAGCGGGGGCCTTCTTTGTTTCAGGCCGACTATGTTGGAAATTGAATCAGTAGATCAAGGTAGTATCGCCGATCAGCTTGAGCTGTGTTGCGGTGATTTTTTGCTGGCAGTGAACGGCGAAGAGGTTCATGACCAGATCGATTATGAATTGCTGCTTCGCGGTGAAGCGCTGGTTCTCGATATTGAGAAGCAAGATGGCCAATTGTGGGAACTCGACTTTGAAAAAGACGAAGATGAACCCCTTGGTCTGCATTTTGGTGCATCGAGCCCCCGGCAGTGCCGTAACCTTTGCCAGTTCTGTTTTGTTCGCCAGCTCCCGGACGGGATGCGTGATAGTCTCTATGTGCGCGATGATGACTATCGCTATTCGTATCTCTACGGCGCCTATATCAGTCTGACCAATCTGAGTGAAGAGGATGTTTCGCGCATCCTCCGTCAGCAGCTTTCTCCATTGTATGCCTCGGTACATGCCACGGACAAAACCGTACGCAGCTCTTTGCTCGGTCGTCCTGTGGAATCGCCGATACCGTTGTTAAAGCGGTTGATTGCCGGAGGGATTCAGTTGCATACGCAGATTGTTCTGTGTCCCGGTGTCAATGATGGTGCGGTGTTGGATCAGACCATTGATGCGTTGGCGGCCTTGTATCCGGAGATTCAGACATTGGCTGTGGTTCCTGTTGGTTTGACCGGGCATCGCCACGCTTTGCCGAAGTTGCAGCGGTTTACAGCCGAACAGTGTCGCGAGGTCATCACTCTTATCGAAACAAAGCAACAGTGCTTTATTCGGCAATGTGGTAGTCGTTTCGTTTTTGCTGCGGATGAATTTTACCTGCAGGGCCAGGTTGATTTTCCTGATCTGGCGGATTATGAAAAGTTACACCAGATTGAAAACGGTGTCGGCCTGGTAGCTCTGTTTCGTCACGAAGAGCAGGAGGTCCTCGCTGAACCGGCTGATTATAGCGACTGTCGCATGGGGATTGTCACCGGCCGATCAGCTGCCGGTGAGTTGAGCCGTTTTTCTCAGCGGTTCAATCAGCATACGGGGAGCCGTTTGCAGGTGTTTGTTGTTGATAATCTTTTTTTTGCCGGTGGGGTCACAGTGGCCGGACTGTTGACGGGGCATGATATTGTTGAGCAGTTGCAGGGGCAGAAACTTCCTGACATTCTGCTGATTCCCGATATGATGTGTCGTGAGGGGCAGGATGTTCTGCTCGATGATATGACCCTGGAGGGGCTCGCTGAAACCCTTCATGTTGAAATTGCCAAGATTCCCCCATCACCGTGGGGAATTGCTGATTTTGTCGCATATTATCAGGATGTGACGGCTTAACCACAGGATGACCATATGGAAACTCCCGAGCAGATAATTGAACAGGCGACGGACAAGTTGGAACAGGGGCAAGGACGACAGGCCGTTGATCTGCTGACGCGCGCTCATCGCCAATTCAGCGACAACGAAGAAGTGATTGTCTTATTGGCTGAAGCCTATGCTGAAAACCGTCAGCCGCGCAAAGCGTTGCAGCTTCTGGAGCGCTTTGGCAGTGAAGCTGCCGCAGGTGCGGAACTGGTGTTGGCCCTGGGCGATGAATATTATGCTCAGGACCAAGTTGCCGAGGCGCGTCAGACTTATGAACGCCTTGCCGACTCGGCGGATCATGCGGCGGAGGCTCTGGTGCGATTGGGGTTGTTGTGCTTTTCCGAACAGGATTACGCTGCAGCAAAGAGCCATTTTGATCAGGCGTTAGAGGTTGATCCCTCTTGCGTTGCCGCTTTGAATTCGCTGGGGGATTTATGCCAGGAACATAATGATTCGGCCGCGGCAAAAAAGTGGTACCTCAAAGCTTTATCCGTTGATGATGAAGATGTCGAAGCGGCTGGGAACCTTGCCGAGTTATTTTACGAAACAGGTCAGTTGGAGGAGGCTGAGCGCTATGCTCGCCAGGCTGTGAGCCTCGATCCGGGTTATGCTCCGGCCTGGCTGACGTTAGGGTATCTGTATCTGGACCAGGACCGTGAAAAAGATGCAGCACGTTGTTTTGAAACGTTTCTGCGCTGGGAGAAGAGCCCGACTGCGCAGGACATTATTATTGAGGTCAAAGCGGTTCTGGAGGCCCTACGTGACTAGAGCACATCTTCGGCCCGGCAGCCCGGAATGGGAAGAGTTGTGTCAGCGTTGTGCCCGTTGTTGTTATGAAAAACTCGAGTATTGCGGCGAAATCTTTTATACCGCGTCGCCTTGCCCCCACCTGGATGAATCGACACAGCGTTGTCGCGTTTACTCCAACCGCACGGTTGAACAACCCGATTGTGCGGCGTTGACACCGGAAATTATAGCGATGGGCGTGTTACCGCAAGGGTGTCCTTATCGCCGTTTTGCGCCTGACTCCCCCCTGCCAAAAATATCCAGCGAACTGCCTGACGAGATACGCCGACAACTCAATCTTGATCTCTAGCAGGATGTTGAAAAAGTCCCATCCGAGGCCTTTTTAATGACGGAAGCCGAAAATGCGATTTCCGCCATGCTTACAAAATCAAGGACTTGAAAACCTGTCCTTGATTTTTGTCGCCCGTCCATGGGCTCCGCAGTTTGTTTTTCAACAGCCTTCTAATGTGTTTTGGCCGGGATAATTTATGTCATGTTGCTTTCTTATGAGTGAAAAGGCATAATTGTTTTTTCATTTGAATTGGAGCGGTTCGAAGGACGTTATTCCCGTTCCTGAGGGCAATATCTTTTCTGCTATACTTAGTGTGTAAAGAAATCTGTCTGTAGTGTGATGTCCTCACGTGGCGAGGAGAGGGTTATGGGCAACAGAGTTTTAAAGTATCTCAGTGTTTTTGCCCTGTTATCCATCTTTGTTTTGGGGGGCTTGGTCATTGTTGCCCATTTTCTCGTGACCCCTGAACGGATTCGTGATGCGGTTGTTCCCGTTTTGGAACAAAAGCTTCAACGAAAAGTGCATCTTGCGGGTGTGGAGGTCAGCCTGTTTTCCGGGGTGACCCTGAACCACCTGGCTGTTGTCGATTCTAACGATGATACCCTGCTTGTCTCTGCCGACAAGGTGGTGATGCGTTATCAATTGTGGCCGCTTCTTTTACAGCGGGTAGTGATTGATGAAGTTCGCATCGAACGACCGAAACTCAACGTTGAACGGCGTGCCGGGGGGCAGTGGAATCTGACCTTTCTCCCTCAGCCTGCTCCCACCCCAAAAGTGCAGACAGCATCACTGATCCCTTCTGCCGGAGAGACCGGCATTGACCTGTTGGTTTCCGACCTCTATATCAGTCAGGGTGAGGTGATTTTTAAGGACTACACGTTCGGCACTCCGGCCCATATCTATAAATTGTCCCAGTTTGATCTACGGCTCGGCAATGTGTCCTTTGACCGCGAATCCAGCATTGTTCTATGGGGAAAATTCAACGGTTCCCCCGTGGATATTGAAGGAAAATTTGCTCTCGGAGCACAGACGTTTGATCTTGAGCTGGTCACGGATGGTCTGGACCTGATTCCGTTGCAACCCTATTATCGCCATTATCTTAATGGCCGTCTTGACGGTCTGGTTCTTGATGCGGAATTACGCGTTCGCGGCGGTCTGACCGCACCGGTGCAGGTATCGGGACAATTGGTCACCCGCGATCTGGATCTGGTGCTGAACAATTTGAAGTCCTGGCCGTTGCAGGGACGACGCATTGATTTTGATGTTGATCTGGGTCTTGATGCGGCTCATCAACGCCTTGATGTGGCCGCATTGAATGTTGATGTGAATGGAATTGAGTTGCAGGCTCAGGGGGCCGTCACCGGTTTGGACCAGCAGCCTGTTGTCGATTTGAAAGTGACGACCCCGCAATGGTCGCTGCGTCGGCTTGTTCAGGAGTTGCCGCGTTCGCTGAGTCGCGATATGGCGGGTTATGATCCGGCTGGTACCGTCGATGGTGAATGGGTTGTACAGGGGCCGGTCTCTTTAGGCAAGGGGTTGTTAAAGCAGGGACGACTTGAGTTGTCGGCGGTTCAGTTGTCCGTTGATAAATGGCGGCCCCGTTTTGATGGGCGATTGGACGTGACCGATCAGGTGCTGGACAGTCAGGACCTGGCCATTGCTCTTGGCGACAATCGTTTATCCGTCACTCTACACAGCGACGATTGGCAGCGTACGATGCCGCGCTTCACGATGCAGCTGCGTAGCGAACTGTTCGATGCTACCCCCCAATCCAGTGGCACCTCGGTGCGGATTGCAGAGGCCTCTTCTGGGCTTGACGCCTCCGGAGACGGTGCCCCCGCGGTCTACCGTAAGCAGCATGAGCCCGGACCTGTCCAGTTGCCGATGGTGATCAACGGTGACGTGGCGATTGAACATCTCAAATGGAATAACATGCGGGTGGATGGTCTGCGTGGCCAGTTTGCCCTGGATCAAAATATCCTCAGGGTGAACACTCTGGTGGGCCGGTTGGCGTCAGGGACGTTTCGTTGTGATGGCCAGATCGATCTGAATCGACAGGGCTTTGTTTATCAGGGACATGGCGAGGCGCGTGACATTGATCTCAATGACTTTGTGGCTCAGGTCCAGCCCGAGAAACAGGGGGCTTTGTTTGGCTCTGCTGGGCTGGATATGGACTTTAAAGGTGCCGGCACGCAATCGTTGCGCATTCAGCAGAATCTCGCTGGCACCGGAGACTTCACGATTGTCGATGGCCGGATGGAGGGCACCGCTTTGATGAAGCAGTTGGCCGCTTTGTTAGTGCTGCCGGAATTCTCTGTCTTCAGTTTTCAACAGGGTTCAGGTTCCTTTACGCTGCATACCGGTGGCCAGCTTGACTATGTCAGCCAATTCTCCGGAAGTCGCTCTCGCCTGAAATCTCAAGGAACCGTGCAGTTGACGAAAGAGATCGCAAGCACTCTCGATGTCTATCTGGCGCCGGCCCTGGTGGAAAAATTGAACCCTGGCGACAGCGTGAGAAAATATATGGTAAGTCAGGATGGGTGGGGGCGTGTCCCTTTAACAATTTCCGGGCGTTACGATCGGCCGCAACTGAGTTATAATATGACGGTTGTCGGGCAGAAAGCCAGTGAGGTCGTCACTCGGAAACTGCAGGAAAAACTTCAAAAACACACCGGAGATGAGACGGCGGAACCTTTAGTCAAACCTGCTGCCGATTTACTCAACTCAGCGTTGAAAGAGCTGCTTGGACCGGTAAAAGAGTGATCTTTTCCCGGTTGTTGTCACGATCTTCTGTGCCGGGGGATCAGGAGAAGGGCCAATATGGTTGATAAGCGCCGTAAAGGGCGAGTAAAAAAACGCTTACGTATTCTCTATGGGACTGAAATTCCATCTAAGGTTGGATTTACATCCGACATCTCCGGTTCCGGACTGTGTATCAAGTCTTTTATCGTTTACAAACCAGGGGCCTTGGTTCTCATGGAGCTTGAACTTCCCAACGGTGACGTTGCACGTCTGGAAGGTCGTGTTCACTGGGCTCGTAAAGTTCCACCTGATCTGTTGCGCAAGGTAAAACACGCCGGTATGGGGATCAAAATCGTCAACTTTCTCAGTGGTCGTGACGCCTATCTTGAGCTGTGTCAGGGGTAACCAGACATTCAGCTTTCTTTTGATTTCTCGATCCTCTGATCCCACGTGTCCACGGTTGCTCGGAACTACGCTCTATGGTAGGTTTGGAGTGGTGTTGAGGCCTGTGGATCTCTTCTGTCTGTTTCCTCATTTTAGAGCTTTTAGCAACAACCTCTTTTATTAGCGAAAATCTTATGTCTGCAACGAAAGAGCGCCTGGATAAACGCGTGGTTGAACTGGGCTTGTGCCGTTCTCGTGAGCGAGCGCGAGCCCTTATTATGTCCGGCAATGTTTTGGTCAATGAGACCGTTATTGACAAAGCCGGTACCCGTGTTGCTGTGGATGCCGCGATCCGGGTTCGAGGGGGCGATCTGCCCTATGTGTCGCGGGGTGGCCTCAAGCTGGCGGGAGGACTTGAGCAGTTTGGTCTTGAGGTGAACGGACGAGTTGCCGTGGATGTTGGTGCTTCGACCGGTGGTTTCACCGATTGCCTGTTGCAGAACGGTGCCGCCAAGGTTTATGCCGTGGATGTCGGTTATGGCCAATTGGCCTGGAAACTGCGTGAAGATGACCGGGTGGTTAACCTGGAACGCACAAATATTCGTGAACTGACCCGCGAGCAACTCGGTGATGTGCCGGATCTGGCCGTAATCGATGCCTCATTCATCTCCCTGGAAAAGGTTTTGCCTCCGACTCTGGCCGTGCTTGCGGCGGATGCGGATATTGTTGCCCTGATTAAACCCCAGTTTGAAGTGGGTAAGGGAAATGTTGGCAAAGGCGGTGTGGTTCGTGATGAACAACAACATGCCCAGGTTATTGACAAAATCAGACAACTGGCCGAGACGTTGAACTGTGATGTGAGCGCTCTGTGTGAGAGTCCGATTCTTGGTCCAAAAGGGAACCGGGAATTTCTGATTCATCTTAGACGCCGTGTCGTAACGAACTGATTTTTTTATCATGATAAAGCTTCTTCATAGCAGCGATTTGAGTTTGGGGGCCAAGCTGTCTTTTGTCCCTGCCGTGGGTGAACGCCTTGCTGTTGCCCAGATGGCAACCTTGGATCGTCTTCTTGCTCAGGCGACCAACCATGAGGTTGATCTGCTCATTTTTACCGGTAATCTGTTTGCGCATCACGCACCGGAAGCCACCTTGCGCGAGGCGGTTTTCCATCGTTTGACGGCACTTGCTCCCGCGATTCGCATTGTCATATTACCCGGTTGTTACGATCACCCGTTGGGTGCCGATTCCGTGTATCGCGACGAGCGTTTTCAGCCTTGGGTGGTTGACGAGCGCGGCGTGGATTCGCAGCCGCTGGTGTTCAACCTCGCGGCGGGAGATCTTTTTTTGTACACTCTGCCGTGGCAATGTGATCCAGGCAATGCCCATAGTTATATGGCGCGTCGCTCCGGTGACGGAGTGCATCTCGGTGCCTTTCACAGCCTTAAACTCGATCAGCGTAATCCGTTTCAAGATCCGTTGGTGCATTGGAAGAAAGCGATCCTGGCATGGGATTTGGATTATGTCGTGGTGGGCAATCGCAGCCGTGGCACGGTTAAGCATGGCGCAACGTTGTGCGCTGATTGCCCGGGAACCCCGCAAGGGCTCAGCTTCAACGAATGTGGTGAACGGTGCTGCTCCATGGTGACTCTGGGGGGCGATAATGTCGAGCTTGAATCGCTGGCAACCGAGTCGATCCGTTTTGAACAGCGCGAGCTTGAGGTGATGATGCATGAACCGGCGGAGCATTTTCATCAGATGCTGGATGAATGGGCCCAGCGCGATGTTGCCTTGCGAGTCCGCCTGGTTGGGGCCATTGAAGAACTGTTTGATCCTGTCAAAGTGGTGGCACGCCACCAGGAGCGTTTTGCCTTGTTGGCGTGTGACGATGAGACCCGGTTTCTTGCCAGTGAAACATTGACCCGGTTGGCTGAGGAGGAGACGGTACGCGGGATTTTGTGTCGTCGTTTTATTGAGCTGGCCGTGGATGCTTCAGAGAGCCAGCGCTCGGTTTATGAAAAGGCGTTACGTGAGTTGTTGCACCGCTTTCATGCCGTTGCGGAGGATGAGGTATGATTCTGCGCAGTCTGGAATTAAAAAGCTTTGGCCGCTTCAATGACAAAACCTTTGAGTTTCGTCGAGGAATGAACCTGGTGGTCGGTGCCAATGAAGCCGGTAAATCGACCATGATGGCGTCCATTCCGGCAGTTCTGTTCGGTCTGCGCGACAAACAGCGCTATCAACCGTGGGGCAGCCAACAGGGTTGTCAGGCGGTGTTACAGTTTGAAAGCCAGCAGCGCAACATCCGCCTTGAGCGGGATGTGGTGACGGATCAAGTCAATCTGTTTCAGTACGATGGCATGTATCATTTGATGGATCATTTCAGTGCCCAGATTGCTTTGAGCCATCACCCGGAACACTATCAGCAGTATGTTCAATTGTTGCGTGCGCTTCTCGGTATCAGCGATGAACCGTTGTTTCGAGCCACGCAATTTGTCGGCCAAGGGGATTTCCCGACAACCTCCGATGAATTTGAACGTTTTTTGCGCACTATTTTGTCTGGATTTACCCAAGGGGACAGCGAAATGGTGTTGCGCTCGCTCAAAGATGATTACGACGCCGTGACCAGTGACAATCCGTGGAGTGGTGTGACGGTCTCTCCCCGAGAGTTGGAAGTGGTCCATGATGCGTTGCAAGATATGGCGCAGCGCCAGCAGCAGAGTGATGAGTTGTTAGCTGAACTGGAACAGGTGCGACAACAGATCGTCTCACTTAAAGGCGAATTGGCTGAGGACCGGCAGCAACTTGACGAGGGCCTCAATTACATCGCCTGGATTCAGCAGCAATGGCAAATCGAAGCAGAAGTGCCTGAGCCAGATGACGATGAACGCGGTGAGGTTGCAAACGCAGATGGTGAAGATGGCATAGCGAGCGAGCGGCAACAGTTGGAACAGACTCTGCGCGATGCCGGGATTCCTGTGCCGGTACCGGAGGACCTGACACGTTTGCTGGCTGACGCGGATGAAGTGCGCCATCAGATGGTTGCCCTGCAATCCGAGATGATTCCGTTTCGTGATCGTCTGCAGAAGGTGCGTCATCCCGACTGGAAGCGGCCGTTTCTGTTTATGCTGTTGATGATTGTCGCAGGCCAGTCGACGTACTTTTTGCTGCCGCAGTGGACCCTCGGTGTCGCCATTTTGGCCGGTTTCGGGGCCGTTGCCGGATGGGGCTGGTTTGGTTGCCGTTTTGCCAAAGTCAAAAAAAACTGTCAGGGGCTGCAGGAGAAGATTGCCGCGCTTGAGCAGCGTCGCGATCAGGAGCAGCAACGACTGACGGCACTGGATGACGAATTTGAAGCCATGGGCATTGCCTCTTCAGCCGTTGAGCTGGTGCGGATTCAGAAAGCGTTTGAACAGCATCATGAGGCGTTACAGCGTCTTGCTGCGCTTATGCCATGTGAAGATCACCAAAGCGAACCGGGTCGAGCGGTTACCGCGTCTGAACGGGCATGTGCTCACGATGAAGCATCTTGTTCTGAACATCTGACGCCCGAGGATTTACCTGAGGCCAAGAGTAAACTGGATGCTTTGGAACACTCGATTCACAATCGTGAAGCCGATCTTCTTGCCCTGGTGCGCCATGAAGCCGTGTTATTGGGACGGCTGGCAGAGGGGGAACAGGATGTCCGCCATCGTGAACAGCTCGAACAGCGTCAAGGAGTTCTTGAGCAACGCAAACAGGTTCTTCACTGTGCCATTGATGTGTTGCAGCAGTCACTGGAGGAGTTTCATTCCAGCAGCCTGCAATGCTTTGAAAAGCGTATTGCCAAATATTTGCGTAAGGCAACACAGAACAAGTACTCGGCGATTGCCATTGAGCAGGACTTCTCGGCGCGCCTGAAAAGTCGCAACGGCCAATGGGTGGCCCTGGAGCAACTCAGCCGCGGCACCATGGACGCCGTTTGCCTGGCGATTCGTCTTGGACTGTCTCACTTTTTGACGCCGGGGAAAACGCTGCCATTCTTTCTCGATGATGCTCTGATTAACCTTGATGGGGAGCGTTTGCAGGAAAGTGTTACCGTCTTGGAGCGTTTAAGTGCTGATCACCAGATTATCCTGTTTTCACATGACGAAAGATTGCATAAGATAGCAGCCAGGAGACGGTGGCATGTGATTGCGTTGAGTGAACGGCGTAGTCGTAACGTCACCAGAAATAAAGAGGGAGCTGAAGATGCCGGACAACTGTCTTTTCTGTAAAATCGTCGCCGGAGAGATTCCGGCCGAGATTGTCTATGAAGATGATCTGGTCGTGGCCTTTAAAGATATCGACCCCCAGGCACCGGTCCATATGCTGATCATTCCACGCAAGCACATTGTGGGTATGAATGACATTGAGGACGAGGACCAACAGGTTCTTGCCCGTATCCATTTTGTTGCCGTGAAATTGGCCCGCCAGTTTGATATTGCCGAGCCCGGTTACCGGCTGGTCAATAACTGTAACGAACATGGCGGACAAGCCGTTGGCCATTTGCACTACCATCTGCTCGGCGGACGCCAGCTGAGCTGGCCTCCAGGGTAGTTGCTTGGCTGGAAGCGCATTGATGGGTAGGATGAGTCTCCGTGTCGCAGGCTCAGTTGTTTAAGTTTGACTCAGAGGCAGCAATGAAGAAAAAGCAGTATCAACGCGAAATTCACAAATTGATGAATGACATTGCCGAGCTGTTGGTGACCCACCATGGTGGCAGTCTCAGTGAAGGTGATCTTGATCATGGCATCAAACAGCTGAATGGCGCCTTCAAGCTGGCTCAGGACGCTCATGCCGAGCAGAAACGCAAATCGGGTGAACCCTATCTGTTCCATCCGTTGCGTGTCGCGTTACTCGCGGCGCGTCACTGGATGGAGTTCTCTTCAATTATTGCCGCATTGCTGCATGACGTGGTTGAGGACACTCCGGTGACCCTTGACGAGGTTGAAGCTGATTTCGGTGCTGAGGTGGCTCTGCTGGTCAAGGGCTTGACCAAGGTTGAGGATGCCGCCTTAAGTCGTGAAATTCTCAAAGCCGAGACCTATCGTAATCAGATTCTGGTGGCGATTAAGGATATTCGCGTGCTGTGTTTGAAGCTGTGGGACCGCCTCGACAATCTGCGTACCATCGGCGCACTCAAACCGGAAAAACAGGTACTGATCGCGGAAGAGACCCGCACTGTGTATATCCCACTGGCACGCCATCTCGGTATGGGCCAGGTTGCGGATGAACTGGAAGCGTTGTCCCTGGCCATTCTCTATCCACGTCGGGCATCGCGCTATCGGCGGGTGGTGAAAGAGCTTGGTGAACGCAGTGACTCCGCGCGCCGACAGATCCGTAATGATATTACCACGGAGTTTAATCGCCATCATCTCAACGTGGCGCTCAAGGATAACTGGCGATCCTTTTCTCTCGAAGGCGCCATGCGCGTCGGGCGAGGTATTTCCGCCCTGTACAGCCTTGATGTGTTAGTGGATTCCACCATGGATGCCTATGTGGCGCTTGGACTGTTGCACCGCCTTTATCAGCCGATTACCGGCAAATTACGTGATCATCTCAATGCGCCATCGCAGCACGGCTACCAGGCGATCAAGACCACTGTGCAGGCGGGGGAGTATCGGTTGCGCATTCAGATCACCACGCGTAAATTCGAACGCTTCAATGAATCCGGTGTCCTGGCACCGGGTTTTGAATTCCGTCGTGAGAATTTTGCCGGATTGATGCGTAGCCTGCTGGATGGTGAATCCATTTTTGATATTGATCACCTACGGCTGGCCTCGGCAACCATACAAGTTTATACACCCAATGGTGAATCGCGCATGTTGCCGGAGGGCAGCAGTGCCCTTGACTTTGCTTTTGAAATTCATGAAAAACTCGGGATCCATGCGTTTCGCGCCCGCATTAATGGTCAGACACGGGTTTTGAAAACTCGGCTGATGGATGGTGATCAGGTGCAGATTGAAACCGTGGATGTTCCCGGTGTGTTACCCAAATGGCTCGACTGGGCCGTCACTCCGAGAGCACGTAACAGCATTCGCCGTTACCTGCGCACGATCGTTCGAGATAATAAACATAATGATTAAAAAAACGCTCTGGTTCTTCTTACTGGTGACCTTGTTGCTGCCTTCAGTGGGCTGGTGTGCCGATCAGGCCACTGTCTTTGTCTATCATCGTTTCGGCGATGATCGTTATCCCTCCACCAATATTGCTGTTGATGTTTTTGAAGCCCAGTTGGCTTATCTCAAACAGCACGATTATCAGGTGATGACATTGGGGCAGATTGTCGCTGCCCGCAAATCCGGGACTCCGTTGCCAGAGCGTTGTGCGGCTCTGACTGTGGATGACGGCTATGAATCGTTTTTGACCGGTGCCATGCCGCTGTTGCGCCGCTATCACTATCCGGCAACCCTGTTTGTTAATAGCGACTCGGTCGGCGGCAACAGCTATCTCGACTGGCCGCAGCTTAAAGCGCTCCACGAGGAGGGCATTGAGATCGGTAACCATTCCGCCAGCCATCCCTATTTTGTCACGCAACAGCAAAAGATGCCTCTTGAGGCGTGGCGGACATGGGCGCGTCAGGATATAGAAACAGCCCAGCAGCTGTTTGAAAAACACCTCGGAATGAAGCCGGCGTTATTTGCCTATCCCTATGGTGAATATTCTCCGCAAATGATGACCTTGCTCAAGGAGATGGGTTTTCAGGCGGCGGTTGCCCAGCAGTCCGGAGTGATTTCGGCGCAGGCAGAGGCGTTTGCCCTACCGCGGTTTCCCATGGGCGGTCCTTTTGCAACGTTGAAAGGGTTTACAGGTAAGCTGGCGATGCGTGCCATGCCGGTGACGGTTATTGCCCCCACCAGCCCGGTCATCGATGACAACGATCCGCCGACACTGCGTTTTCAACTGGATACCGAGCAGATTGTGCTCTCATCGTTGCGCTGTTACGTACAAGGACAGGATCCTGTTGTTCCCCGTCTGGTGGATAAGGAACAGGGGGTGTTTGAAGTGGTGGCTGAAAAGCCGTTGGCGGGGCGACGAAACAAATACACCCTTACAGCACAAGGCCGTAAGGGTGGTTGGGGCTGGTTCAGTCAGTTGTGGATTCATCCTTGAATCAAGACGATGAATCGCTGGTGGTTCGCTAAAAGAGCAGATTGGCCTGGGACGTTGTCGGGCGCCGAGAACTCATTTGATGCTGAGGTAACAGCGAGATTTGCGCCAACTGCACGTCATTACGCAGTTTCAGGGCTGCCAGCTGCGCCAGACGGTTGTGGCGAATCATGGTCTGAATCTCATTGACATAAGCATCCCGCCGGGTTGAGTAGTTTAACAACCCTTCGGCAAGTTTTTTTCCTTCCAGCGGTGCGTCGGCCTGGCGCAGGGCATAACGTTTTTCCCGCAAACTCTGATAAGCTCGGTGACTATTGAGATTGTTCATGTAAGAGCGAATGGATGCTGCCAGGTTGGAAAATTTTCGCACTTCGTAGGTGGCACCTTCCGGTCGGCCAGCAGGGACAATTCCGGTCCCCGGCGTAAACGTCCATTGGCCGAAAATATTGTTGGCCTGTTGAGCAAATCGCGAGCTGCCGTAGGCGGATTCGTTGGCTGCCTGAGCCAGGACCAGGGCCGTGGGAAGCATGTCAACGCGTGTCAGCAGTTGCCGGGCGACCTGGGGGTCGGTGAGAGGATCACCTTCGCAACGATATTCGTGACACAGCAGGGTGAGCCACTGCTGTTGCCTGGTCGTGAGCGGAGCGGAGCTGGCAAGGAGCTTTTTCAGGGTGGCACGTTGTTGGAGAATTGCTTCATTCTGCATGATGACCATAGGCAGCAAGCTGAGGAAAAACAGCTTTTTCTTCAGTTTTACATCGCGAATATGGCCCATGTCGCGAGGAAAACGCTCCAGAGTGAATGCCGGAACCCCCTGGTCAAGTGTTTCCCAGCTGTAGCCCCAGTGGGAAAAAGTTTCAATCAGTTGGTGATAGGAGGTCGGCTCAAGATGAACCCGGTTTTGAGCGGAGTTGCCGGTATGCACATCACAACTGCATAACAGCAATAGACTGACAATGTAACTTATTGAATAAAAACGTATTTTTTGACTCATGACCAACTCGGTATCCGTGGTGTTAATAATTTTTTATCTGTTTGCCTTAAACGGCGACGAACATTATCATAGCCTTTTAAACATTGCAAGGTATTGAATAACCATCAGAATTGTTTGATTTTCTAGTGATCGGAAATCACAGGGGATAAAATGAAATCGTATCGGGAAGAGCTATGGTTTGAGCATCCGCAACGGATGGGATTTATCAATATTACCAATGAGGTGAGCCATTGTCTTAGACAAAGCGGCATCCGTGAGGGGTTGTGTCTGGTGAATGCCATGCATATTACCGCATCGGTGTTTATCAATGACAATGAGTCGGGGTTGCATGCTGATTTTACCCGCTGGCTGGAGCAACTGGCACCGTATGATGCCCATGGCTATGCCCACCATCAGACTGGAGAAGACAACGGCGATGCCCATCTGAAGCGGACAATTATGGGGCGTGAAGTGGTGGTGGCGATCACCGAAGGTCGGTTGGATTTCGGGCCTTGGGAACAGATCTTTTATGGCGAATTTGATGGACGGCGTCCTAAACGGGTGCTGGTGAAAATTATTGGCGAATGATCTCTCGCCGTGTTGGCGGCTGGTCCATTGATTTTCTCCACGTCATGAGGTAAATTCACAGCGCTGTAAAATACTGTTCGATTGTCATTGAGGACATTTGAAGCGAAATAGAGGAGCGGGGAACCCATGAATGATGCGCTGAAGGCGTTGCGCGAAAAAATCGATACCCTGGATGACCAGATTCTTGATCTGCTCAATGAGCGGGCTAAAGTGGTTCTGGACGTCGGGAAAACCAAGCAGGGCAGCAAGTCGGCCTATTATGTACCGAGTCGTGAACAGGCTATTTATGAACGACTGCGTCAGCACAATCCCGGTCCTTTTCCTTCCGACGCGATCCAGCGGGTTTTTCGTGAAATCATCTCGGCGTCGTTAGCGTTGGAACAGCCGATGAAGGTGGCTTTTCTCGGTCCTCAGGCGACCTTTACCCATGTGGCGGCCATGCAGCAGTTTGGTCTGTCCGCCCAGTTGGTGCCGCAGAAGAGTATTTCGGCGGTATTCGACGAAGTGGCGCGTGGTCGAGCAAACTATGGTGTTGTTCCGGTTGAGAACTCCAACGAGGGGGTAGTAACGCATACCCTGGATATGTTTATGGAGTCGGGCCTGAAAATCTATGCCGAAATCCTCCAGGAAATTTCTCATGATTTGCTGTCGCTGTCGGCACGCATGTCTGATATCGAACGGGTGTATTCCCATCCGCAAGCTTTGGCCCAGTGTCGTAAATGGCTGGAGGAGAATCTTCCGGATGTGCCTCTGATCGATGTGGCCAGCACTGCAGCAGCGGCTCAGTTGGCGGCGGGGGACAGAAGCGCTGCAGCGATTGCCAGTGCTGCAGCCGGAGCTCAATACGATTTGCGTCAGGTCAAAGCCAACATTGCCGACAATCCGAGTAACTTTACCCGTTTCCTGGTGATTAGCAATCAGATCCCGGCTCCCGGTGGTCATGATAAAACCAGTATTTTGTTTTTGATCAAGGATGAGCCCGGAATTCTGCTCAGAATGCTCGAACCGTTCAGCAAGCGCTCGATCAATCTGTCGAAGATTGAAAGCCGTCCTCTGAAAAAACGGGCTTGGGAATATATTTTCTTCCTCGATATCGAAGGGCATATTGAAACACCGGCGGTTCGCGATGCTGTTGATGAGCTGGGAGACTATTGCCAGTTCATCAAGGTGCTTGGTTCGTATCCGCGTGCCGTGTAAGCAGCAGGGAAGGCTCGTACAGATGAACGGTTTTTATCTGCATAAAATTGCCATTGTCGGCGTCGGCTTAATCGGTGGTTCCTTTGCCCTGGCCTTGAAGCGGGCCGGAGTCGTTGCGAGGGTGTCGGGTTGGGATGCGGATCGAAATAATCTGCACTTGGCCCACGAGCTTCAGGTGATCGATCAGTTGCCGTCCACCTTGGCGCAAGCCGTTGATGGTGCTGAGCTGGTGATGTTGGCTGTACCGGTTGGAGCCATGGAGTCGGCGGCTCGCGAGGTGATTCCGTTGATGGCTTCAGGCGCGATCCTCACAGATTCGGGTAGTGTCAAGCAGTGTGTGGTCGAATGTCTCGAACCGCTGGCTTTGCAGCATGGAGTGCGTTATGTGGCCGGTCATCCCATTTCCGGCACGGAACGCAGCGGTGCATCGGCTGCTTTTGCTGAATTGTATCAGGGCAAACGGTGTATTTTGACGCCGACTGCCCAGAGCGACGTGGCGGCATTGGACACGGTAACGCTTGCCTGGCAGGCGGCCGGGAGCGAGGTGGTGACCATGGATGTGCTCAAACATGACCGCATTCTCGCTGCTATCAGTCATCTGCCGCACATGATCGCTTACTCACTGGTCAATTCAGTGAGTGATTATGATCGTTATGATGAGAATATCCTTGATTATTCGGCCGGTGGTTTTCGTGACTTTACCCGGATTGCGTCGTCGGACCCGATCATGTGGCGTGATATTGCCCTGACCAACAAAGACAGTTTGATTGAGATGATTGACCAGTTCGAAGAATTTCTTGGCGAACTGAAAAACGATATTCAGCAAGCGGACGGTGAACGGCTCTACGAGTTTTTCCGGCGTTCAAAAATAACCCGCGATGCTCTCTTAAAACCGAAGGTGAGATAATCAACATGGTCCAGAGTCAAACTGTTTCAGCCAGCCGTGGTTTGCGTGGCGAGATCACCGTTCCCGGTGACAAGTCCATTTCACATCGTTCCGTTATGTTCGGCAGTCTGGCCAAAGGGGTGACCCGGGTCAGCGGTTTTCTGCAGGGCGAAGACAACCTGTCGACGGTCAAAGCATTTCGCGCCATGGGTGTGACCATTGACCAACCCGGTGACGGCGAGCTTGTGATTCATGGTTTAGGCGTTCACAGCCTTCAGGAACCCGCCGATGTCCTTGATTGCGGAAATTCTGGAACCACCATCCGCCTGATGAGTGGTCTGCTGGCCGGTCAGTCGTTCTTCTCGGTTCTGACTGGAGATCAGTATCTGCGTAAACGGCCCATGGGCCGTATTGTCGCGCCGCTGGCCGGCATGGGTGCCTCAATTCGCGGTCGCCAACAGGGACAATACGCCCCGTTGGCCATTGACGGCCAACAACTCAAAGCTACCAGTTATCAATCACCGGTGGCCAGCGCCCAGGTCAAGTCGGCTGTTCTGCTGGCGGGACTCTATGCGGATGGGGTGACGACCGTTTACGAACCACATCTGTCACGCGATCATTCCGAGCGGATGTTGCGTCACTTTGGTGTCGAGGTCACGTCCTTTGATGGCGGTGTGTCGCTGGCCGGTGGCCAGGAATTAACCGCTCGTGACCTGCTGGTGCCGGGCGATATCTCTTCGGCGGCTTTTTTCATGGTTGCCGGACTGATCGTACCGGATTCCGAATTGCTGATTAAGAACGTCGGTATCAATCCTACTCGGTGCGGCGTGATTGATATCCTGAAAAAGATGAACGGCTCCATTGAGCTGGTCAACGAACGGGAGATGGCTGGCGAGCCGGTAGCTGATTTGCTGGTAAAAAGCAGTGACCTTAAAGGCATTGAAATTGGTGGTGAAGACGTGCCGCGTGCCATTGATGAGTTTCCGGTGATCAGTGTTGCTGCTGCCTGCGCTGAAGGGACCACGGTGATCCGCGATGCCAAAGAGCTGCGTGTCAAGGAAACCGACCGGATTGCTGCCATGGCCGATGTCTTGAGCACGTTTGGGGTTACGGTAACCACGGCCGAGGATGGCATGACCGTCCAGGGGGCAGAGCGCTTACAAGGAGGCCGCGTCAACTCGTGTGGTGATCATCGCATCGCGATGAGTTCGGCGATTGCTGCGTTGCGCGCTGATGGTGATGTGGTCATTGAAGATACGCAATGTACCGCCACCTCGTTTCCCAACTTCTGGCAGTTGCTGGGTACCGTGACGGTCTGACGTTCTCGACGATGACCATTTGGTTGATCAGGGTGGGGTCGACAGGCCTCTCCCTTTTTTGTGTGAACTGATTGAGGTGGGGCACAGTGCTTTGCCTTATTTCTATGGAATAAATACGAATGAATTCAAAGTTGATTATTGCCATTGACGGTCCTTCCGGCGCCGGAAAAAGTACCTTGAGCCGTTTGCTGTCACAACAACTTAATTATATCAATATAGATACCGGAGCCATGTACCGGGCGGTTGCTCTGGCGGCCAGTCGTGAGGGGATTGACAGCGAAGATTGTCAGGGGTTGGAAGCGCTGTGTCACCGGATAGAAATCCATTTCCAGCGTGAAAATGGCCATGAAAGCGTCTGGTTGAATGGTGAAGATGTTTCCGAGGCGATCCGCACTCCGCAGATGAGCCTGTTGACCTCAAAGATTGCCGCCTGCGCGGAGGTTCGTCAGGCCATGGTTCGGTTGCAACGTCAGATGGGGAAAGCTGGCGGTGTCGTCCTCGAAGGGCGTGATATCGGCAGTGTGGTGTTTCCGCAGGCTGAAGTGAAGTTTTACCTGGAAGCCAGTGCCCAGGCTCGTGGTCAGCGGCGCTACGACGAGCTTGTTGCCAAGGGCCTTGAGGTCGACCTTCAGCAGACCATTCATGAGGTAGAAGCGCGCGATGCTGCCGATTCAGCTCGTGAACACGCACCGTTGTTGCGTCCAGAAGATGCTGTGGCCATCGATTCAACCGCACTGACCATTGATCAGGTTTTGGAAAAAATGATGGTCGTGGTCAGCCAACGTCTGGAGCAACGCGCATAGGAGGCGAGATGGAGATCATACTGGCGAAAAGTGCCGGATTCTGCTTTGGCGTTAAAAGGGCGGTGAATATGGCTTATCGGGCGGCGGAGAATTCCGAGCATATCTGTTCTCTCGGGCCGTTGATTCATTCGCCGCAACTGGTCCAGCGCCTGGAAGGTAAGGGGATTCGTGTTCAAAATAGCGTTGAACAGATCGTTGATGAAACTGTCATCATTCGCTCACATGGGATCACGCGTAATGAGGAACAGGCTTTAGAGCGCAAGGGCCTGCCGGTAGTGGATGCCACCTGCCCTTTTGTAAAAAAAGCCCAGCAGTACGCAGCTCTGCTTGGTAAGGAAGGTTATAGCGTTGTGATTGTCGGCGAACAGGAACACCCTGAAGTCCAGGGAATCATCTCCTATGTCGCCGGGAGTGAAACCTCGGTCGTGGCCAACCCCGAGGAAGCGCGAACCGTTACACCTCACAAAAAGCTGGGGCTGGTGGCTCAGACGACTCAATCCTTTGATAATTTCAGTGAGATTGTTCAGGAACTTCTTGAGAACAGTAAAGAACTGCGGATTTTCAATACGATCTGCGACGCGACAGCTGTACGCCAGGAGGAAGCGCGACAAATTGCCGGTCGCGTTGCACTGATGGTGGTGATTGGTGGACACAACAGCGCGAATACCACGCGTCTGGCTCGCATCTGTAGTGAGATTCAGCCGAGGACCCATCATATCGAAACCGCAGATGAGATCTGTGCGGACTGGTTGGACGGCGTGGAAGCCGTCGGCGTTACAGCAGGGGCTTCGACGCCGGAATGGATCATTCGTGACGTGGTTGACAGATTGACAGCGGTGGCAAAATAATTATTTTTTTTTTCACAAGTGTATGCTAGGGTTCCTTTTCGCGGCTTATGCCGAGAAAAAACGTCCAGTGCGGACGTAATCTTTTACGGGGGTACATTGGTTAATGTCTGAAAACAACGAAACAGTTAACACAGAAGAGCTCGACATGATGGATGACGAGTTCGAAGAAGAGTTTGACGAAGAGTTTGGTGAGGAAAGCTTCAAGGATCTGTTTGAAAACAGTCTGCAGGGCAATCTTGCCGTCGGTGATGTGGTTGAAGGAACTATTGTTCAGGTCAACCCTGATTCCGTTGTGGTTGATGTCGGCTACAAATCTGAAGGGGTAATTCCTCTGGCGGAATTTGCTGTTGACGGCCAACCGGCAACACTTGAAGTGGGTGACAAGGTTGACGTTCTTTTTGAACGCGCTGAAAACGAAAGTGGCCTGATCGGCCTTTCCAAAGAGAAGGCAGACCGTCAGAAAGTCTGGAATGCTCTTGAGGAAGGTGCTGTTGTTGAGGGACGCATCGTCTCCCGCATCAAAGGTGGACTCTCTGTTGATATCGGTGTTAACGCCTTTTTGCCGGGCTCTCAGGTTGATCTGCGTCCGGTACGTAACCTTGATAAGCTGATCGGTGAAACTTTTGAGTTCAAGATCATCAAGCTCAACAAGCGCCGTGGCAACATCGTTCTTTCCCGTCGGGTTCTGCTCGAAACTGAGCGCGAAAGCCAACGCTCCGATACGCTCAAAACTCTCGAAGAGGGTCAGATCGTTGAAGGTGTGGTTAAGAACCTCACCGATTACGGTGCATTCATCGACCTCGGTGGCATCGACGGTCTGCTGCATATCACCGACATGTCCTGGGGCCGTGTATCTCACCCCTCCGACATTCTGGCAGTGGGCGACAGCATCAACGTCAAGGTGCTCAAATTTGATCGTGAAAAAGAACGCGTCTCCCTGGGTCTCAAGCAGATCACTCCGGATCCCTGGCTGAGCGTTGCTGAAAAATATCCGACCGAAGCTCGTGTCACCGGTAAGGTTGTCAGTCTGACTGACTACGGCGCTTTTATTGAACTTGAAGAAGGCGTTGAAGGCCTGATTCACGTGTCCGAGATGAGCTGGACCAAGCGGATTAAGCATCCCAACAAGCTGCTGTCGATTGGTGACGAGGTTGAAACCGTCGTTCTGGCCATGGATACGGAAAACCGTCGTATCTCTCTGGGTCTCAAGCAGGTTGAACCCAATCCTTGGGAAGTGATTGGTGAGAAGTTCCCCGCAGGAACCATCATCGAAGGTCAAGTCAAGAATATCACTGACTTCGGTATTTTTGTCGGTGTTGATGAAGGCATTGACGGTCTGGTCCACATTTCCGATCTGTCTTGGACCAAGCGGATCAAGCATCCTTCTGAGCTGTACAAAAAGGGTGATCTGGTCAAAGCCGTTGTCCTGAATATTGATCGTGACAATGAGCGCTTCTCCTTAGGCGTCAAGCAATTGACCCAGGATCCGTGGCAGATCATTCCTGAGCAATACGCTCCGGGCACCATCATCCGTGGTAAAGTCACCTCTGTGACTGAATTCGGTATTTTCCTTGAAGTTGAAGAGGGCGTGGAAGGTTTGATCCATGTTTCTGAAATCAGCAAGGACAAGGTCGATTCACCCAAGGACTTCGCTAAGGTTGGTGATGAGCTTGAAGCGGTTGTTCTGCACGTTGATACCAACGAGCACAAAATTGCTCTGTCGATTAAGCATCTGTCCGATCGTAAAGAGAAGGCCGAAGTGGATGCGTTCATGGGCGCCCAGAAGAAGGCAACCTCCAGCCTTGGAGATCTTCTGCAAGGGGCTTTCAACAACGCTAACGACGAGAACTAATTAGTTCGTTGCGGTTCCAGGCCCCTGCTGCTTCTGCAGCAGGGGCTTTTTTGTCAGGATTGTGATGAAAAAAAGACCTTTTGCCATAGCCATTGTGGTGTTCTTTGTGATATTTGTTTTCTTCGCAGGGATCATCCTGATCATGTCGTCGTCGCGTGGTAGCGGGCAGAAGTTTGCCTTGTCCGACAAAGTCGGCGTCATCGAAGTCCTCGGAACTATTACTGACTCAAAGGCCATTGTCGATCAATTGATCGATTTTGGGCAGAATCACGCTGTTAAAGCGATCGTGCTGCGCGTTGATTCCCCTGGGGGAGGCGTCGGTCCTTCTCAGGAGATCTACGATGAAGTTGTTCGCTTGACGGCTCTGAAGCCGGTGGTTGTTTCCATGGGATCGGTCGCTGCGTCCGGTGGTTATTACATCTCTGCTCCGGCAAATCGTATTTTTGCCAATTCGGGGACCATTACCGGTAGCATCGGCGTGATCATGGAGTTTACCAACGTGATCGCGTTGATGGACAAGGTGGGCCTTAAAACCAATGTGATCAAAAGTGGTGATCACAAAGATATTGGTTCTTCTGTTCGCGCGATGACGGACCAGGAAAAGGCCTTGCTGCAGAGTTTAATTGATGATGTTCATGACCAGTTCGTCACGGCGGTCAGTGAAGGTCGTCATTTGGAAAAGGATCAAGTTTTCAAGCTGGCTGATGGACGGATTTTTACCGGACGGCAGGCACAGCAACAAGGTCTGGTTGATGACCTTGGTGGTTTGCAGGCGGCGATTCACTACGCCGGCGAACTCGCAGGTATTGAAGGAACACCGGATGTGCTTTATCCTGCAGAGCCTAAGCCGGATCTGATTGATTATTTTATCAGCCGAACCGCTTCGGAAATTGAACGGGTGATCTTAAAGACAGACACACAGGGCTTGCAATTGTTATGGTCGCAAAGGCAGACCTATTGAACGCTATTGGTATTGGGGAGAATAAAATGACAAAAAGCCAATTGATTGAAAGATTGATGGAGTCCACTTCCGATTTGAACAAAAAAGAGTCTGAACTCGTCGTCAATACGATTTTTGACAGCATCGGGTCCGCTTTGATCGGTGGTGATCGCGTTGAGATCCGCGGGTTTGGATCTTTCTCTATTCGAGAGCGTGAAGCTCGTCAGGCGCGCAATCCTAAGAGCGGTAACCTGATCAATATCCCTTCGAAGAAGACGCCTTTTTTCAAAACAGGCAAAGAACTTCGTGAGCGTGTCGATAGCCTCGGTTAACCATGACGGGTTCCTTGCTACCAACAACGCATCAATGTATTTCACCAAGCCTGGTTGGCGCTCCGCTAGCTCTTGAGCCAGGGAAAGCCGTGGTTGAGTTGGTGACGATCGAATCGATGGTCGCCGATCCCCACGGTCTGGTTCATGGAGGTTTTATTTTTGGATTGGCTGACTATGCTGCTATGTTGGCTGTCAATGAACCAACAGTGGTTCTCGGAGCCGCTCAGACTCGGTTTCTTGCTCCTGTCAGTGCTGGTGAGACGGCGACGGCAACGGCTGTGGTTATTTCGTCAGAGAAGAATCGCTATCAGGTCGAATGCATGGTTAAGGTTGCGGATAAAGCTGTTTTCAGTGGTGAATTCACATGCTTTGTACTGGAAAAGCATGTTTTGTCGTGAACGACATTTCGTCTCGGTTTAATACGCAAAAAGCCTCACTCGTGTGAGGCTTTTTGCGTATTAAACATCTCCGGGGTGGCGGCTGAGACAGGTTCTTGACCGTGTCTTAGGGTGGAAGTTGTTTCGATAACATCAGGCGTCCTGATGAGTTCTCAGGCTGGCTCACCGTTACCGTGTTGCTTCCTGATTCTGATGGTGTTGGTCAAGCGACATAAATCTTTTCCTCGCTCACCCCAGAGTGTTGTTTTAATATCAATCTAACATTGAAATGATGTTTGTCAACGAGAATTAGATATTGAATGCAAAGATAAAGAAAAAATCACAACGGCTGAGTTTTGTGGTTGATTCCCCGCTTGTTGAGAAGCGGTTGGACCAGTGGTTGGCGACGACGGATCGTTCGTTATCTCGCACCGTGATCCGCAAGGTCATCGACCTGGGCGGGGTGCATGTCAATGGCCGTCGGGTGCGCAAATGCAGTCAGGCTTTGAAGCGTGGGGATAAAATTGAGTTGTATCGTGATCAGCAACCGTTGACGCCGTTTCGCCTGAGCGAAGAGGATGTCCTCTTTCGCGACGATTTTCTGCTGGTGGTGAATAAACCATCCGGGGTGGAGTCGCAGCCGACACCGTCACGCTATAAAGGAACGTTGTACGAAGCGCTCCTGGTGTTTCTCAAAGACCCTTATCGTCCTTTGGACAAGCCGGAGCTGGGCATGGTGCAACGTCTGGATCGTGAGACGTCCGGGGCGATGATTTTTTCAATTCATTCACGCTGTCATAAACCCTTAACTGAGGCTTGGCAATCTCACCGTGTTCGAAAAGTCTACCATGCCCTTGTCCGGGACCCAGGCCTTGATGACGAGGGGGAATTTATCTCCCTGTTAGCACGTAATCGACGCACCAACCGGATGAAGTCTGTGGCGCGAGGAGGGAAGTCTGCTCATACCCGCTACCGTGTTCTCAAGCGCTTGTCCGGGTTCGCTCTGGTGGAGATCCAATTGCTCACCGGGCGGATGCATCAGATTCGGGTCCATTTTTCTGAAGCGGGGGCGCCTTTGTTGGGTGACAAACTCTATGGTGGAACCTGTTGTCTCGGCGGACAGGAGATTTTACGCACGATGTTGCATTCTTTCCGCCTGGCATGTGATCATCCGGTAGACCATAAAGTTGTCGAGTTTGAAGCGCCAAGACCACACGATTTTGACTCCCTGTTAACCCGGTTGGAAAATAATCATGATGACGTATCCTGATATCGATCCTGTTGCTATTGAGATCGGGCCATTGGCCATACGCTGGTATGGTCTGATGTATTTGGCCGGTTTCATTTGTGCTTATGCGATGATTCGCCGTTTGACAATGCCGCATAAACGTCTGAGTCTGTCGTCAGATACGGTGGCAGATCTGCTGTTTGCCTGTGTTCTCGGTGTGGTGCTTGGCGGCCGCCTCGGCTACGTACTCTTTTACAACGCATCTTTTTACCTGGAACACCCGACGAAAATCCTTTCGTTATGGGAAGGGGGAATGAGTTTTCACGGTGGTTTGCTCGGGGTGATTGTTGCGGCCTTGTGGTTTTGTCGCAAACGTCAACTTCCGGTCGCTTCTGTGGCCGATATTCTGGTGATCTCTTCCTGTTTTGGCTTGTTTTTTGGCCGTCTTGGTAATTTTATCAATGGTGAATTGTGGGGCCGGGTCAGCTCTGTTCCCTGGGCCATGGTGTTTCCTGGGGCCGGTCCTCTGACGCGTCACCCCAGTCAGCTTTACGAGGCGGTTCTCGAGGGCCCTGTCTTGTTGTTGATCCTGCTGGTTGTTTACCGGGCGAACAAGGCGGCCGGAAGTGTGTTTTTTGCCTTTGTCAGCGGTTATGCCGGATTCCGTTTTGTGGTGGAATTTTTTCGTCAACCGGATGCGCACCTCGGTGCGGTGTTTGCCGGAATGAGTATGGGACAATTACTGTCGCTGCCGATGATGCTGATTGGGCTCGCTGGGATTGTCTGGCTCAATATGAGGAGGCCTTGTGAGCGCTGAGTGTCGTGTGGTGGTGTTTGACTGTGATGGTGTGATGGTTGACAGCCGTCAGGCCAATCTGGCCTACTACAATGTGATCCTGCGCCACTTTGGCGAGCCTGAGGTGGACACGGGGCAGAAGGAACGCGCACATTTGTGCCATACTGGATCAAGTCCCCAGGTTTTTGCCGGGCTGCTTGGTGAAGAGCGTCTGCAAGAGGCCCTGAGTGTGGCGTCGCAGGTGGATTACGACCAATTTATTCCGCAACTGAAAGTTGAGCCGGGTTTGCGTGAGGTGTTAGCGGTTCTGTCCGAGAAATTTCCGCTGGCAATCGCGACTAACCGGGGTAGCAGTATGCCACGGATTCTTGAGCATTTTGATTTGAGTGGTTATTTTTCGGAGGTGGTGACGCATCAGGATGTCGCGCGGCCAAAGCCTTTTCCAGATATGTTGCTGGAGGTGGCGCGGCGGTTGAATGTAGCGGTCCGGCACATGACATTTATCGGTGATTCAGAGTTGGACCTGGCCGCTGCTCAACGTGCCGGATGTCATTTTATTGCTTATCAGTGGGAGGGTGGTCAGCGCATGGATCATCATCTGCAGTTGCCGCAGCTGATTGGCCATTGAGCGATTTATTCATCTCCAGAACATGGCCGTTGCAGCACTGGTTGTAGGTGACGGTATCCATTAGTGCATGGATCAGGAAGATTCCCCGGCCATGCTCGTCTTCCGGTTCGGCTTCAATCTGTCGAATTTCACTGATATCAAACCCCTGCCCTTGATCATAGACCTTGATGCACAGGTTGTTCTCTGACAGGGAAATACTGATATGTACATCCTTGTTCGGGTCATTCTGGTTAGCATGTTTGATGGCATTGGCCATGGCTTCCGTCAGCACCAGATTGATGTGGTAGGCGAGATCTTCGCGATTATCGTTGAACTTTTTCAACGTGTAAGCAACATCTTCGCCGATTTTGCCGATCAGGCTGAGGTATTTTGTTTGGTTGGGGACTTTGATGTCCACTTCAAGTTGATTTTCCATAATGTGTTCTCCTCACGCCGCCCGTGCTGCACCACAGGTTGTGCAGCACGGGCGGCGTTCTCTCTGGGTGTTGAAAAGAACCGTTCTGGTTCTTTTCAACGTCACAAGTCGAAAAAATCCTTTCCGTCTTGCTCACAAATGCAACCCGGTGGAAATCCGTTGTTGCGATGTGTCGCCCCACATCGAGGGCAGGCAGGCTGCATTGTTACAGCCTGTTAAAAGCTGGCCAGAGCTTCTTCGGTTCCCGGAAAAATTTCAAAGACACGATGCAGTCTCGTTAGTTCAAACATCGATTTGACTTGCGACTGCAAACCACACAATTTCAGTCCCCCCTCACGGGAACTGGCGTTTTTAAATCCGGAAACAAGAGCGCCCAGGCCGGATGAATCGATAAAACGAACCGGGGAGAGGTCAATGACAATATTGACTTTTCCATCTTCAAACAGGTTGAGCAACTGGGTCTTTAATTCGCTGCTGTTATGCGCATCGAGACGCTCTTCCTTAAGGGTGAGTGTGACGATGTGATCATGCTCTTCAATAGCAACATTCATCTGGTTTTCTCCTGTTGTCCTAAGAATTAATTTTCAAAACAATCATCGTGACATCATCATTGAAGTGGCGTCGTCCCTGAAACATGCGGGCCTCATTCATGGTGTTGTCAATAATTTCTTGCGCGCTCAAAGCCTTGTTGTCTTGAATGGAGGATTTAAGCCGCTCCATCCCATACATCTTTTGGGAGTTGTTTTCTGCTTCAATAATACCATCCGTATAGAGCACAAGGATATCCCCCTTCTGGAAATATGCGTGCTTTTCTTCAAACTCCATATTGGTTGTGATGCCCAGAATCATACCTTCTGCATCGAGTTCCTCAAAGGTGCCAGTTGTGTGGTGAAGTAATAACGGTGGGTTGTGGCCGGCGTTGGCAAAAGCGATTCGGCCACGAACCGGGTCATACTGAAGATAGAACATGGTGATGAAAAGTTCGGCGTTGGTCAAGTCTTCATACATGAAGCGGTTGAGAACGTGCAGTACATCCGGTGGTGTACTTAATTGCCTAGCTTGGGCCTGGATGAAGGTGCGCACCTCGGCCATAAGCAAGGCTGCACCAATGTTGTGTCCAGAAACATCAGCAATGATGACATCCAGGAGCTGTTCTTTTTTGATGAAGTCAAAGTAGTCGCCACCAATCTGTTTAGCCGGAACGCAGATCCCTGCGATATCCATACCGGGATGCTCCGGCATGGTATCAGGTAGTAAGCTGAGCTGAATGGCCTCGGCGATTTTTAATTCTTTTTCCTGCTCACTGACTTCGATCAGTTGGCTGGTCTGCCGGGCATTGCGCCAGGCGATACCAATCTGGGCGGCGAGATTTTTGTATAGCTCGATGAATTCATCGGTGTAAATGCCCTTGGCATATCGTGAATAGGATGACAGGACCCCGATGGGTTGCCCTTCAATGGTAATCGGGGCATGGGCGAACGATTTGATCCCTTCACGGCGGATGATCTCCATGGAGGTCGGTTTATCGGTACAGTCGGAATCGTTGGCCAGAACAACCCGATTATTAATGTAGGTCGCGCCGATGCAGGTTTCTTCGTTGATCTCACGGTCGGCGTGAGAAAGAAATTCCGTATCAATTCCTTTGAAACACCGGATTTTGAGCAAGTTGCTTTCCTCGTCGTACAGGCGGATTGCGCATAAATCGAAGCGGAACTGATGGTAGAGCAGTTCAAGAATGTTGTCGAAGATGGTGTCGAGGTCCGCCCCGCTGGCGATCATGTTTGCCGCTTCATACAAAACGGTCAGTTGTTCACGGCTGGCATCACGGCTGAGGCTGACGGTTCCGAAGATGTTGAATACATCTTCCATCTTGCTGCCGCGTGCCGACAAGTAGTTCTCAATGATGATGCGTGCGGCAGCCGTACCGACAGACCCGGCGAGAGTTTTTTCGGTAAACCGTTTTAGGTTGGGGATCTCATATTCAGACAGACTGCCCTTTTCATCAATCTCGCGGTCGCCGAGGTAGTTGGCAATGGCCATGTTGGCGTGTTTTTCACCGATGAACTTGGTCATCAGGTCGACAAATTCCATAATTGTCGGCGCCTTGCTGATCCGGGTGCGCTTTTGCGGAATATCGCGCCAGGTGGACACTCGGACAAAGCGCAGTGCCTGAGTGGCTTCTACCGAAGATGGGATCGTCAAAATCGAAACACCGAGAAACAGACCGACATTAAAAAACAGCGTCCAGAACAGCGCGTGTGACCAGACATCAAGTGTATCGAGATAAAATAGCGCTGTCGGGCGTAACCATTCCAGCCCCAATGGACCATGAAGCAGAATATCGTGTGACAACCAGCCCGCATCGACAAAGGTTGGCACCAGCAGTGTATAAAACCAGACAATGAAGCCGCTGAGCAGGCCGGCTGCTGCGCCGCGCTGTGTGGCGCGTTCCCAGTAAATGCCCCCCAGCAGGGCCGGGGCAAACTGGGTGGCAGCCATGAATGATATCAGGCCGATATTGACCAGAGCTTCGGTTTCGCCAAGGGTACGATAGTAAAAGTAACCGAGAAAGATGACTGAAACGATGGCGATCCGTTTGATGGTGAGCAGCAGTCCGGAGATGTCAGCGGTTTTCAGGTTGAAACGCAGGATGATTGGCATGACCAAATTGTTGAGAATCATGGTTGCCGAAGCCACTGACTCCAGCATGACCATGCCACCGGCGGCAGAGAAACCGCCGATAAAAACAAAGATAGCCAGCAGTTGCTGGTGCTCAAGCAGCGGCAAGCTTAGCACATAATAGTCGGCCATGGTGGTGTCGCCGCTGAAGGTAATAATCCCGGCAATGGCAATGGGCAGCACAAACAGATTGAGAAGAAACATATAGGCCGGGAACGCCCACATGGCTTTACGAATATGTTCATGATCCGAGTTTTCAATGACCATGGCATGAAACTGGCGGGGCAGAAACATCACCGCCATCATGGACATCACGGTCATGGAAAACCAGCGGCCACTGCTGTTGTGTTCTCCGGAGATCAGCAGTAGGTCTGATTTCTCGGGAAAAGTGGTCAAAAAGCGACTGAAAAGGTCGCCGAAGCCGTCAAACAGTCCGTAGGTGACAAACAGACCGACCGCGAGAAACGCCGATAGCTTGATGATCGATTCCAGGGCAACCGCCGCCATCAGCCCTTCATGGCGCTCTGTACTGTTGAGGCGCATGGCTCCAAACAGAATACAGAATGCCGCTAGAAACAGAGCAGCTAGAAAGGCGGTATCCAGATGCAGATTGGGATATTGGAGCTCAAATGCCGTGGTCAGATTGCTGTCGGAACCGCACAGCATGTTAAACGTCTGCGAAATCGCTTTGAGTTGCAGGGCGATATAAGGCACGATGCCGAGGACGGCGAAGATGGTGACAATGCCGCCGAGATAGGTTGATTTTCCGTAACGGCTGGCAATGAAATCGGCAATACTGACAATGTTCTGCTCTTTGGTGATCAGAATAATTTTGCGCAGCAGAAACCACCAAGTAAAACAGATCAGTGTCGGGCCGAGATAGATGGTGAGAAAATCCAGACCACTGGTGGCTGCACGACCGACGCTGCCATAATAGGTCCATGAGGTGCAGTACACAGCAAGTGACAGTGAATAGACGCTTGCATTGGTGACGAAACTTTTCCCTCGCCTGCGCAGGTTGTCGGCCATGAAAGCGACAATAAACAGCAACAGAAAGTAGGCCAGGGTGATGGCTCCGAGAAACTGGACAGACATCATTCAAGCTCCCGGTCTGGTGTGGTGTCTCGTTTCGGCAGAGTACGTTCTTCGAGTGAGGCGCTGAACAGGTAGATGACACCAATGGACAGAGGCCAGCCGACCATCAGGTAGAAGATCAGCAGCGGAATGCCGAACAGAGTGTCAAGGCGGTTGAAAACCTGCATAAAGGGGAAATTGAGCATAATGATGCCAAGGCAAAAGAAGATCAGCCATACCTGACGTTGATGCGTTGTCGAATGTTTGGACATGTCTTCCCCCCGTTGCGATGGCTCGATAGTGTTAAGTATAGGATACATTCAACGCACTGTCGATCATCGCTGGACATTTAAGTGGTGAAAACTGTTCAAATTTTTCTTTGATAAACTTTGGTGTGAAAAGCTGTCCGTGGTTTTTTCACCTGTGGTTGTGAAACTCAGTTTTTTCAAAACCTCGCAAAATCGCCGGGTTGTCCAAGAACCCGACGAGTTCCGTGCATTCTTCAAGAGTGCCTTTTCTATGCTGTAAGCGGTTTAAACGGTAGGGGGGGGGAGCTTGTCCTGAGATGGCATGGCGAAACGGTAGCCATTTTTACCACTGCTTTTGACCGTATACATAGCGCTATCTGCTTGTTTTATCAGTGCTTTCGAGGTGTATCCATGCGTCGGGTAGAGCGCGATGCCGACACTGGCCTGAACCTGCAGAAGGTATCCCTCAAATTCCATGGGTTGGTTGACGGTTTCAATGACTTTGCAGGCGATGTTTTCGACATCGTCAACAGACTTGATTTCAGTCAGTAGCAGCAGGAACTCATCGCCGCCGATTCGGGCAACGGTGTCGGATTTGCGGACGCAATTGAGCAGGTGGTTGGCAACGGTTTGCAAAACAAAATCGCCGGCATCATGGCCGTGTTGGTCATTGATGGCCTTGAACCCATCAAGGTCAAAAAACATCACCGCGAACTGTTCATGCTTACGGTGGGCGCTTTCCAGGGCAACATTGATCCGATCACGCACCAGGCGCAGGCTGGGCAGGCCGGTTAAGGCATCGTGATTGGCCAAGTGGCGGATGCGTGCTTCCGCCTGTTTTTGTTCGGAAATATCGGTGTGAGTGCCGAACATTCGCAAGGGGGCGCCATCATTGGTCCACACCGAGACCTTGCCGCGATCAAGAATCCACACCCAGTGTCCGTTTTTGTGTTTCAGACGGATTTCACACTGGTAATAGGGGTCACGCCCGGAAAAATGGCGTTTCAAGGCGCGGTACGCTTTTTTTAAATCCTCCGGGTGGCAGAATCTCTCCCAGGTTTTGATTGACGCCGGAGTCAGCTCATCCAGTTGATAACCCAGGTTTTCCGCCCAGCGGCTGTTGAAGACGGTTTCACCGGTCTGAACATTCCACTCCCAGGTGCCGACATGGGTGCCTTCGAGAATGAAGGCCAATCGCTGGCGCTCTTTCGCCAGAGCTTCGACAGCTTTTTTCTGTTGAACGACACTGCCGATCCGGTCAGCGATTTCGTTGATAAGGTAGCGTTCCTCCTGCGTGAACGGGCCTTCGTCAAATTCGGCAAATTGTTTGGAGTAGAAAACCTCGACCTTGCCCCGCGTTCTTCCGTTGGTCTGAATGGTGGATTCCAGTTTCCAGCTGCTCTCGTGAAAGTCACTGGTGGTAAAGGTCATTTCGTCAAAAGCGACACGTGCTGTTGTGTATTCGGGGTGTTGCCATGCTGGAGGCAGACACTCGATGGCTTGAAAGAGAAATTGTTCAACGTTTTTTCCGGTTGATTCCGACAGTCGTGACAGACTGTACAGACAATGAAGCGCTTTAACTCGTTCTCCAATATCGTTAAGCAACATCTCCCGCTCTGCTTCAATCTGTTGGCGTTGCTCAATTTCCAGTTCAAGCATGTTTTGATTGCGGTTGCCGGTATGTACTGCCGAAGAGGTCTTTTGCAGCAGGTAAATGATGAGGACCAGGCCGCAGATCAGGGTCAAGCCGAAGAGAAAAACCAGTTCGGGGAGCAGAGTGTGGCTGGCGGTGAGATAGAGCGTAGTCGGGCGGCTTTGTACCACAAACAGATGGTTGCGAACGGTTAACTCTTTGGCGTATTGCAGTTCATCTGGCCGCTGCTGCCAATCGGGCGCTTTATAAATCTGTTTGCTGTCCATCAGGATGCAGGATTTAAAGTAGCGCGGCGTGGTACGTGTTGTGAGAAGGGATTCTACCCACGAGCTGGTTCGAAAGACCGCCAGTAGAAATCCATCAAAACGGTTGTCGACGGTGATGGGGAGGTAAACCAGAAAACCGATGCCTCCCTGGACCAGCTCCACCGGCATCGAAAGGGTTGGCGCCTGTTGATGTTGTGCTTTTTTCAGTGCTGTGCGGCGGACCTCTTCCAGGGCCAGGTTAAGGTTGATGGCCTGTTCATTGCCCTGTTGCGGAACCACCCAGCGGACGATAAAATTGGGATCAACCCATTCCAGAGCCTGATAACCGGGGTGATCGCTAAGATAACTGTCGGCATCAAGAAAAAATTCCTGACGTGTCATCCCACCCCGTTGCTGCCAGCGGTAAACGAACCGTTGCAATGAGCGGATGCGATTGTTCAGGTCGACATCAATCAGGTTCAGAACCGTTTCCGCTTCAGCGGCAATGGCCTGTTGTCGTGCCCGGGCTTCCCGCTTTTCCAACGCCTGCCATAAGGAAAAGACCGCCAGACACAACACCACGGCAAAGGCATAGGGGATCCATCGTCCTTTGATCGCGTAGGGTTCGCCAAGGGTAGGGGGGCGGCTCATAGTGACCTCGTTGCTGGAGCTGGATTAACCTTTCTAACAGCGTAGCCGACAAAGTCCCCTTTCGCAATCTACTGAGATCAATAGAAAAAAGAATTCCTTCATTGGTTTTTAGAGGCGAGGATTAATCGCGAAACCGTTTGGTCAGGTCACCGTAAGCATCGATACGGCGATCCCGTAAAAACGGCCAGATGCGCCGGACCTGCTCGCTGCGTTGCAGATCCAGGTCGTGAATCAGCACGGCTTCCCGGTCACTGTGCGCCTGAACAAGAATTTCTCCCTGGGGGCCGGCAATAAAACTGCTCCCCCAGAACTGTGCTCCGGCGCTGTTCCCTGTCGGGTCGGCTTCAAAACCAACTCGGTTGACACTGATAACCGGCAGACCATTGGCCACGGCGTGCCCTCGTTGCACTGTCAACCAGGCCTCGCGTTGCCGCTGCTGCTCCTCTGGCGTATCCTGTGGATCCCAACCGATTGCCGTCGGATAGATCAGCATGTCACAGCCGGCAAGAGCCATCAGACGGGCTGCTTCCGGATACCACTGGTCCCAACACACCAGCACTCCCAAAGTTCCGACACTGGTGGGAATCGGTGTGAACCCCAGATCTCCTGGAGTGAAATAAAATTTCTCATTGTAGCCGGGATCATCAGGGATATGCATTTTTCGATAGATTCCGGCAAGTTGTCCGTTGCTTTCAAAAACTACCGCCGTGTTGTGATAGAGGCCGGCAGCGCGCCGTTCAAATAAGCTGCACACCAAGACGACTTCCAGCTCTTTGGCCAGTTCTTTGAAATAGTCACTGCCGGGGCCGGGAATCGGCTCGGCCAGTTCAAAGTAATCACAAGTCTGATGCTGGCAAAAGTACGGTCCGTTGTGAAGTTCCTGCAGAACGATCAATTCCGCGCCCTGACTGGCTGCCTGGCGGATGGCCGTGGTGAGGTGGTCGCGGGTTTGTTCGGCGCTCGGTTGGCAGGCTTGCTGAATCAGGGCGATGCGACGGGTACTCATGACAAGGTTCCTTTCGGCAGTTGCATGGTCAAACAGTGCAGTGAGCCGTGCTGCAGGATCACGGCCGAGCAATCGATGGCGATCAGTTCATGGCCCGGAAACGCCAGCCTCAGCACTTCAAGTGCTTTTTGGTCAGCCGGATCGTTGTAAACCGGGACCAGTAGCGCTTTGTTGATCACCAGAAAGTTGGCATAGGTTGCCGGCAGTCGTTCTCCCGAGGCATCGTAAACCGCTTGGGGCCACGGCAGTGGCAGCAAGCGAAATGGAGCTCCGTCCAGCGTGGTAAAGGACTGCAACTGCTGCTCCATTTTTTTCAATGCCGGGTAATGTTCATCGTCCGGGTCATCACACTGAACGTAAACGATGGTGTGTTCCGGACACAAACGGGCCAATGTATCGATGTGGGAATCGGTATCATCCCCGGCCAGATAACCATGATCGAGCCACAAGGTTTTTTGGATGCCGAACTGCTGATGAAAAAACTGTTCGATGTCGTGTTTTTTCAGATGGGGGTTGCGGTTAGCACTGAGCAGACAGGTGCTGGTGGTCAGCAGAACGCCGTTGCCGTCAGATTCGATACTGCCCCCCTCAAGAATCAATGGCTGGAGGTGGGTTGGCGCGGTGAATGCAGCCAGCTCCACGAGCTTCCGGGTGATCTGATTGTCGTGATCCGCCGGGAATTTCAGACCCCAGCCGTTAAAACCAAAATCGTAAAGCCACGGCTGTTGCTGTTTGAAAACGGTGATGGGTCCAAAGTCCCGACTCCAGGTATCATTGGTTGCAACGGCATAACACTGGACGCGCTGCAGGGCGATGTCGGCCTGCTGCAACGTGGTAATGGTTTCCGATGGCTGCGGTGTGACGATAATGACCTGTTCAAAACGGCTGATGTGTCGAACCAGTTCAATGAAGACCGGAACGATCTGTTCCAAATGGTCCGCCCAGTCGCTGTGTGGTGTCGGCCAGGACAGCAAGACACCGTCCTGTGCTTCCCATTCCGCCGGCAGGCGGGGTGCAGTTGTGCTCATGGCGATTTCTCCCTTTGTGATGGGGGAAATTATGCCATGATTTTATGGTGAAAAAAAGCGCGATAGGGTGTTTGGCGATGCTTTGTCAGCGGTTTTTATTGCGCTGATGGCGCCATACCAGAAGGGCAACGACAACCACGGCCCCGAGGCAGAGTAAGACCTCAACAGAGAGCCGTTCTGGAAGTTGTTGCCAGGATTTTATCCCCAGATAGCCGAGCCCCGGATAACTGAGACCCCACAGCAGTGCTGCAACAACGCTGTAACCGATAAGATTGCGGATCGGAAACCGGACAGAACCGGCGACAAAGGGGACCAGCCCGCGCAGAGGGCCGAAAAAACGGGCCAGAAACAGACTCTTGCCACCATGGGCTGCGAAAAAAATCTGTGCCCGCTTCAGCAGCGGCCTGCTGCGTTGTGGAAAAAAGGAGTGGACCAGGCGCGGGCCGAGTCGGCCGCCGAGCAGATAACTGATCAGATCACCGACAAAAGCGCCTGCCGCCGCGCAGAGGCAACTCGCCATGAAATTCGCGTGACCGGCTGCGGCAATCGCACCGATGGAGACACACAGCACGCTGCCGGGCACGGCCAACCCAACCAGGGCGATCCCTTCAGCCGTTGCAATCACGGTGATCAGCAGATAATACCAGGGGGTTGCTGTCACACTGGTTAACAGGTGTTCCAACCAAATCTCCATTCTTTACTGGTAGCGTAATTTGGTGCCGGGGTAAATCAAAAAATGGTTGTGATATACGAGCTATTTACACACGGTTCAAATGGGATGGGAATCGCCGGGCAGCGCAAAAGTGCCCGGCGATTTGATGATTTAACAGCCGGTGAGCATATCGTTGCCGGCTGCTGGAGCCTCAACGGCTTTTTTGGTGATCTCCAAGGTGGCACTGTCACCGGCGGATACCTTTTTCGCTTCCGAACGGCTGACTTCGATGGTGATTTTGTCGCCACGAACTTTGGTGACGGTTCCGGTAATCTGTTGGGCCAGGGCTGTGGTGGCCAGGGCGGCAACAAGGCTTAACGCAAGAACAAGATACAGAGTTTTTTTCATGATCATCTCCTTTGTCGGGCATTTAAAGAAAGGCTGGATTATTTTTTATGACACTGACTGCAGGATTTCGGCGCGGCCTTATTGCCTTTTTTCTGCTCTTTTTTGTGACAGTCCAGACATAGGGCGTGCCCCTCTTTTTTGCCGGTGATGGCAATCTTCTGCGGTGGCTGAGTGGTATGGCAGGAACTGCACTCCATCTTTTCACCATGCATCTTATGGTTAAAGGTGACGGTTCCTTTCCCCGTGTACTCGTAGGTGTCTGCGGCCAGGGCGGATGTTGCGAGCAGGGCCATGAACAGAACGGACAACAGCAGTTTCGTTTTCATTGTGGTACCTCCTTGTCAAATGGGAATGTGGTGTGAAACTGTGACTACCGTTTTAGCGACCTTTTGCGCGAAGTGCATTAGATGTCGATCGGTATACCGTACGATGTCGATATGGATTGTCCTGATTTCGGTAGGTTATGGCGATTGCTTTCAGGTGGTCTGGTGTTGTTTCGTTGCCCTTTTTTTTGCTATCTGCTACCCTCACAGCACTATGATGGCAGAAAAAAATCAGAAAAACGATGGCATGATTCAGATTGATGGTGCGGCAATCCGTCAAGCACGTGAAGACCAGTCTCTGACGCAGCTTTATGTGGCAAAGATGGTTGGCGTGACTACGGATACCATCTCCCGGTGGGAGAATAATCGCTATCCGACCATCAAGCGTCCCAATGCTGAGAAGCTGGCGGAGGCCTTGGAAGTGCCTCTGGATCAGATTCTGTGGCAGGAAGAAGAGGTGCCTCAGCCGCAAACACGTTCCTGGGGCCTATCTCGTCGTTGGCTCATCGTGGTTTTGTCTCTGTGTCTGCTGGTCGTCGGGCTGACTGTGTGGCTGTGGCCGCAACCACCGATTGTCGCCGAACGGGTTTTACCCAGTTATGCCGCACCCGGTGCGGTTTTCCCTGTGCAACTGCGTTTTAGCAGTGGAACGATTCGTGGCGTGGTGCGTGAACAATTGCCGCAAGGTTGGCGGTTTGTCTCCTCGGTGCCGTTACCGGACAGCGTAGATGAGGAAACGGGGTTGGTCCGTTGGATCGTGCAATTGGAGGATCAGCCACTGACCATCTATTATCTGGTACAGGTCGATCCGCAGGCTAAGTTAACAACCATGATGCGTTTTAACGGTGAACTTGTGGCGCACACCGCAAGCCAGCGCAGCCGGTTTGAGTTGATTGGAGCCGATCAACTTGTGATTCAGCATATCCATTGGGCAGACCTTAATGCGGATCTGATGATCGACGATGATGAGATGCTTGATGCCTCCTATCTCAGCGAAAATATGCCGGGGATGGCTCTCGATCTTGATGCTGTTGAAGCGATGTGGATTGAAGATCACTACTATTGGGATACGCAGATGCAGCGCTTTCAGCCCGGCTCTCAAGCGGTTTTGCCGGCTCAGAAAACATCAGCCCCCTGATATCCCAAAGGCAGAGCTGTTTTATAGATGCCAATCCTGTCAGATTGTTTATACTGCCGGACGTTGAAATGGTTATGAAACCGCAAGGTGTTTCCAACAGGGGAAGGAAGAGAGCCAGCGGTCCCATCAAGTAAGTAGGTAGTTATTCATGGAACGTGTGCTGCAAATGCTCGAGGAGGAGATGGCACTGGTTGAACAGCAGTTCAGGCAGGACCTCGACTCTGAAGTTACCCTGATTCGCAAGGTCGGGGAATATGTTCTGGCCAGTGGTGGTAAACGGATGCGCCCTATGCTGGTGCTTCTCTGCGCCCGGCTTGCCGCCTATCAGGGTGAGTCCCATATTGGCGTTGCCAGCGTTGTCGAATTTATCCATACCGCAACATTGCTGCATGATGATGTGGTCGACAGTGCCGATTTGCGTCGAGGCGCAGCCTCCGCCAACAATGTCTGGGGCAATGAGGCATCTGTTCTTGTCGGTGATTTTCTCTTTTCAAAATCCTTCTCCATTATGGTGCGTACCGGAAGCCTGCCGATTCTTCAAGCATTATCCGATGCGACGACCAATATGGCCGAAGGCGAGGTGCTGCAACTGATCAGTACCTGCGATCTTGACTTGAGTGAAGAACGTTATATGCAGGTGGTGCGTGATAAGACCGCCGTACTGATAGCTGCGGCGTGCCGGTGTGGTGGAATCCTCGGCGGGGTTTCCGCTGAGCAGGAGCAGGCGCTGCAGGAGTTCGGAATGGAACTGGGCATTGCCTTCCAGTTTATGGATGACGCCCTTGATTATGTTGCGGATCAGGCCGAGTTTGGCAAAGCCTGTGGTCATGACCTTGAAGAGGGGAAAATGACTTTGCCGCTGATCGAGACTCTGCGCCATTGCAGTCGGGATGAGCGCGACCGGGTTGAGCAGATCGTGGAGAAAGATCAGCTCAGTGATGAAGATCTTGAAAAAGTCATCGCGTTGATCCACCAATATGATGGGATCGATTATACGCGTAAACGCGCAAAACAATTAGTTGAATCCGCGAAACAACGATTAGCGGCTTTTGAGGACGGTGAAGCGAAACAGGCCCTCGAAATTCTTGCCGATTATGTGGTCAGCCGCAGCAAATAAAAATTTCCGTAAAATCGCTGTTTTTTAATCGTTAAATGCCTCTGTTTTTGTTTTCACTAACAGAGGCATTGCTGTTTTTGGCCGGTCTCAGAGTTGGAATGCTATCTGCATAGACAAGATTATACTTGTCACCTTTCAGCGGAGAGTATTCAGTCTATGCCTGTTGAAGAACTTGTTCATAAAAGCTCTTTCGATTTTTCAGATCGCAGCTATACCATTTGTATTTACCGGCGAGCGGATGGTTTTACCGCCATGACTGAGTTCAGTCCGGAAGATATGATCATCAATGATGGTGGAGATATTCAGTCTTTGTTGGAGAAACATCGTCGTCTGTTGCCGTTGGCGATTATTTCCCGGCAGATGAGGCCTGAGAAAGACAAATAATAACGATTGTCGGACGGCCATTCACAATGAAAAAAAACACCGTGGCAGGTTCTCCTGCCACGGTGTTTTTTTATGTTCACGACCTCTTAAAAATGGTCAGACGTCGGTTTCAGGTGCCGGTTCGACCTTTTTTTTGCGCGGAGCGCGGCGTTTGGGTTTCTCTTCACCCTCTTCCGCAGCTTTTTCCGTGCTCTTTTTGCTCCGAGCCGTTTTCTTAGGTGTTTCTTCCTCTGCCGCTTTTTCTGTGGTGGTTTTTCTTGTCGTACGGCGTCGTGTTGGCTTTTTCTCCGCCGTCTCGCCCGTCTCAGCGGTTTTTTCTGTGTCGTTCACAGCTTTTTTAGTCGTTGTTGTACGACGGCGCGTTGTTTTTTTCTTTGGAGTTTCCTCTGCGCCTTCAGCAGTGGTTTCAGCCGGTTGCTCGGTTGTTGTCTCTGCAGCTTTTTCCGTGGCTTTTTTTGCTGTGGTCCGGCGACGGCGAACAGGTTTCTTCTCCGGCTTGTCAGCAGTGTCATCCGTCTGTGTTGATTCGGGCTCTGTGGTTTGCGAGGAGGGCGCTGCCTTTGTCGTGGTTTTGCGCCGGGTGGTTCGCTTCGCTGGAGCAGCCTTCTTTTCACTGGCTTCCGTACTTTTCTTGTCCGTCTCCGTCGCTGCTTCAGCCGTTGTTGTGGTGTCTGCCGTGGTTGTTTTGCGGGTGGCCCGACGGCGTCGAGGCGCTGGCTTTGTCTCTTCAGTCACTTCAGTCGTGGCGTTTTCCGTCTTCGCTTCAGTGGCGGCGCTTGTTGCTGCTGGTTTGCGACGGGGAGCCCTGCGTTTTGGTTTTTCCTCGTCTTTCGCGTCTGACTCTGCAGGTTCACTGGCCGTTGATACCGTGGGTTGAGAACTCCCGGCAGCCGCATTCTCCTCAGATGAGGGTTGTTCTGTTTGCTCGTCTTGTTTGGCCGGAGCTTTTTTACGGGCAGGCCGCCTGCGCGCAGGCTTACGTGGTGCCTTGGCCTTGTCCGTCTCCTCTGAATTTTCGCCACTTTTGGGTGTGTTTTCTTGCGGTTCAGGCTCAGAAGATTTTTCGGCAATAGGCGGCTGCTCAGGTTGAGAGGGTGCCTCGGACTGTTGGGGAGCTTGCGTTTGTGCCGCTTTATCCTGATCCTGGTCCGCATCTGATTGGGATACGTCTGCCGCAGTTTCGTCGTTGGTTTCTTCGCTTCGTCTGTTGCGGTCGTTGCGACGGCGGTTGGAACGGCGACGACGGCGTGACGACTTGCGCGGTGCCTCTTCGTCTTTTTCTTCCTTCTGAGCGTTTTCCTGATCTCCCTGCTCGGCGCTGGATGCGTCGGGCAGCACAACTTCGATGTTGGCACGTTCTGACAGGTCCGTGTCAACCAGCGGTCCCTGATCGTTACGATTTTCCTGGCGTTGTTCGCGTGATTGCTTAACGAATTCGATGTCAACCTGCTCCGGAAGATACCCCGGATCGCCCTTGATTTCGATGATCAATTTGTAGCGTTGTTCGAGGTCGTATAGCTCGCGGCGCTTGTTGTTAAGCAGATAGTTGGCTGTGTCCAGAGCCGCCGTGCACACAACCGCTTCGATATGGCCTTTGGCTGTACCGGCCTGGATGCGGCGAAGCAGGGCGATGGAGCGGCTTTCATCGCTGCGGATGCGGCCACTGCCCTGACAGTGGGGGCACATATTGTAGCTGCCCTCTCCAAGGTTGGCTTTGATCCGCTGACGGCTCATTTCCAACAGGCCAAACTGGTGACTGATGCGGCCAACGGTGACGCGGGCTTTGTCAATTTTTAGCGCGTTTTTCAGGGCTTTTTCCACTTCGCGGGCATTGCGACGCTGGCGCATGTCGATAAAGTCAATGACAATCAGGCCGCCCATGTCGCGCAGGCGCAGTTGACGGGCAACTTCAATAGCGGCCTCAAGGTTAACGCGATGAGCTGTGGCTTCAACATCCTGTTCGCCGCCCATTTTTCCGGAGTTGACATCAATGGCAACCAGAGCTTCGGTCTGGTCGAGGACAATGGAGCCGCCGGAGGGCAGGTTCACCGTATTGCTCGACAGATGGGAGATCTGTTCCTCGATCTGATAACGGGCAAAAATTGGTCGCCGCTCCTGGTGCAGTTTGACTAACGGCATGTATTCGGGCATCACCGCCTTGAAAAAATCGCGAGCCTCTTGGAACACCTCACGGTCATCAATAAGTACTTCGTCGATTTCAGGCGAGAAATAATCGCGAATCGATCGCAGGACCAGGTTGGACTCCTGATAGATCAACGCCGGAGCTTTGGCTTTTTCACTGTGACTGACAATACTGTTGTAGGTATTGAGCAGATAATCGAAATCGCGTTTGAGTTCTTCAGGAGGTTGGTCAATGGCGGCGGTGCGGATGATGTACCCCATGTTGTCGGGCAGTTCGAGGCTTGACAACGTGTTCTTGATCTCTTTACGCACATGATCGTTGTCGATCTTGCGCGAAATCCCCCGCGATGAGCTTTGCGGAATCAGGACCATGTAACGTCCGGGCAGGGAGACTTCCGTGGTCAGAGCTGCGCCCTTGGTTCCTCGCTCTTCCTTAACAACTTGAACCAGAATCTGCTGGCCGCGTTTGAGGATTTCGGTAATGGGCGGTCGACGGTTGCTTTGACCTTCGTCATCGCGTTTGGGGTAAAGAGAGGGGTGGATTTCGCCGATTTGCAGAAAGCCGGGGCGTTGTGCGCCGTAATCGATAAACGCGGCCTGCAGACCTTGTTCGACTCGGATCACTTCCCCTTTGTAGATGTTCCCTTTGGTTTGCTGGTGACCAGCGCTTTCGATATCCAGTTCGGTGAGGATACCGTCTTCAACAATCGCGACCCGATCCTCTTCAGGAAGGGTTGCGTTGATCAACATTTTTTTACTCATGCATGACCTTTTAAATGCATTGTTCGTGGCGAACAATGTGGGGGACGTCATTGGCTGGAGTCGTCCCGCATTAACTGATAGCGGTTTTCCGGAAAATCACGGAAAACCTACCGGCTCTGCACGTATGTGCGCCCATTGGGCCGCAGCGTGTCTTGTCGGTGTGGAATACGATAGCCGTGTTGGTACGGCAGGCGTTCCCAATTAAGGAACGCGTTACACTTTTTCCGGCGTTACACCGTGGGGATCGTCGTGCGTTTCAGGCGCCATGAACTGTCACTGTCCAACGTGAAGGCTACAGGGATCTCAACCGCATTGTGGTCGGATATATAACGCAGTGCATGGTCCTCGCCAACTGATCGTCCAGTTGTGTGGCGTAAAGAACCGGGGTAAACGTCTTGGAGCATTGTGGCACGGCCCAGAGGGCGTCTCCGTGAAACCACTGTCCATTGCTCTACTTGGTGCAGTACTATACCAGATCGGTGATGTTTGTCACCGTAATAAACGGAATGTGTTCGGGAAATGTGAGATTTTAGATAAAAAATGCCCCCGACCGGAGGAGCCGAGTCGGGGGCCAAGGACAACATGAGATGGTTGTTCGGTTACGCCAGGGCGACGGCTTTGCGACGACCTTTAGCCGGGTGCAGGCAGCGGTCGATGGTGGCAAAGTCCAACTCTGTTTCCGACAGAGTGCGGATCAGACGGATTTTCTCGTCGTCCTGCGCGGTGATTTTTGAGACATCGTCTTTGACGGTGGCAAAGGTTTCCGCCGTGGTTCCGGGGATGCGGACATAGGGGATGCCACTGTCGTCAAGGATCTGTTTGGTGATTCGGGACATCTCCGTGCTGCCGGGGATCACCAGTCCGGCCAGTTTCTTTCGGTATTCCGGCAGATGATAAAGCGACGACAGCATGACCAGAAGTTCATCGCGACTGCTGGTAACAATCAACAGTGTTGATTCCTCAAGCAGGTCGGCGACCCTTTGTGATGAGGCGGCGCCAAGCTGAACCGTGTTAATGATGCGGTTGTATTGCTCCTGATCTCCGTGCAGCGGTGTTTTCAATAGTTGCGAAATCCGGCCGAGTGTCGGGTTGGCCAGGATTGGTGAATAATTAAAGCCGCCGGCAACATGCAAAGGCTGATCAGCAAAGGCGTTGCGCAGGTACGCAAGGTTCTCCTCCCGCTTTTCTGTGATCAGCTTGTTGGCTAACAGCAGACGGACATCGGCACCTTCCCGTTCGAACAGGGCCAGGTTCAGGGTGACATGGTCAATGACGTTGCCAATGCCCCCTCCGGAAACCATCACCACCGGTGCATCGAGCATGCGTGCCACCTGAGCATTGTTCAGGCCGACAACCGAACCGACGCCACCGTGTCCCGCTCCTTCGATAATGACAAAATCGCAACGTTCTTCCAACGTCTGCGCCGCCTGAAGAATCTGGTCGCGCATGGCTTCGGCGCACAGTTTACCCTGCAGCACCTGCTTGGTTGTCCCTTGTTGCACCACCACCGGTGACATGCAATCAAGATCGTCGTGCAGATCATAGATTTCCGCTGTCAGTGCTGCGTCTTTATCCATCATGCGGCCCTGATACATGATCGGTTTGGGCCCCAAAGGCTTGATAAACCCGACCCGGCGGTACTGTTTGCGCGCTAGATGCATCAATGACAGACTGATGGTTGTTTTTCCGCAGTGCTGACCGGTCGCGGCAATGAAAATCTTTTTGCACATAGATGGAGGGTCCCCCTGTTGATGTCTCTCGCAGGTTTTTTTTGAAAGGTCCCTGGATAGGACTTTTCAACAGCCTGTCGGAGAGGATTGCAAGGGAGCTGCCAATCTTTGCCGAGTCGTTGAGTTGTTTTTATTATTCTATGAAATCAGTGGGTTATGGTTTGTGCGCTGATGTGTCTAAAGGACTTTCAGGGTGTTGTGCGTTGTTGCGGCGATCAGGGGGTATTTTGCAACTGTTTCATTTTAGCATGAAGTGGTCGAAGATGAGACACCTTGTGGTACCAACTGTCACCGGCGAGTCAATATGGTGTTCGCGGTGCCGGACTGTTATACTGGCGCCATGATAACGCTTACCCTCCATCGTAAAATTCTGTTGGCTTTCCTGGTACTGGCCTTGGTGCCGCTGGTTTTGCTGATTATCAGTGCGTCACGCAGTCTCGACAGTGTTGAAACGCTTGTTCGAGAAGAGGCAACCCAGGCTCTGGACCATCAGGCGGCGCAGGCGTTGTCGCTGCGGGCACAACATGTAGCTCTGCAGGTTGCCGATTTTTTAAGCCGGGTGGAAGCGGATGTCGATACTCTGGCCCTGCTGCCGGTTGATGACAAGTCTTATCAGGCGTTTTATCGCCACCATCAACGTCGTTTGTGGCAAGAGGTTACTGCCGATGGGCAGCGCATTTATACACCCGTTCCGCTTTATCGTGAACTGGTCTTTATCGGCGTGGATGGGGGGGAACGTTTGCATGTGTTACAGGGGCAACCTGCGCCCTTACGTGATCACCGTCTGCAAGATGGTAGCGGGGAGTCTCTGCATGCTTTTTATCGTCGTGCCCGGCAGTTGCAGGGTGATGCGGTGTATGTTTCTCCGTTAATTGGTCGCCATGTGACTCGTGAACAACAGTTGGCCGGGCACACGTATCAGGGGCTGATCCGTTTTTACCGTAAGGTCTATTCTCTTCAGGGGGATTTGCTCGGGGTGGTGATGCTCGCCCTGGATCATCGTCATTTGATGGAGTTTACCCGCCATATCAGTTCTGGCCCGCAACCGTTTGTTTTTGATGCTCGTTATGACGAAGGAAATTACGCGTTCATGTTTGACCGGCAGGGCTGGATGATTGCCCATCCCAAATTGTGGGATATCCGGGGCCTGAATGCATCCGGCCAGTGGGTTGAGGCGTTTCAGGGGGAAGCGGTGCACAAGGATAATGGCCGACGGGCGTACAACCTGTTTGAGGCCGGTGCGATACATCCAAACTATCCGCTGGTCGCGCAACAGGTGCTGTCCGGTCAATCCGGGATTGCCGATGTCACTAATGTCGGCGGTGCCGAAAAGATGATGGCGTTTGCGCCGATTTTCTATCAACCGCGTGGCGAAACCGGACAGCCGGTGTGGGGTGGGGTGACCATTGGCGCTGAGGTGGCTAACTTCCATCGTGCCGCTTTGGCCACCTCGGCGGATATTCGTATCCGTTTTAACCGATTCTGGCGGCAGGGTTGGGCCCTGATTGCCGCAACCGTGCTGGTGTTGTTTGTTGCCGCCCATCTGCTTTCCCGGGGAATCTCCGGGCCGTTGAACCGGCTGATTTTCAGTGCCCGCGGCGTGGCTCAAGGGCGTTTTGCCGCGCCGCTTGAAGTGCATGGCAGCGATGAGGTCGCCACCTTGACCGAAGCGTTTAATCAGATGGTCGAAGAACTGCATATGCGTCGTGAGCGTTTGGCGCGCAGTCTGCAGGCCCTGCGGCGATCGCGCAGTGAAATTCGTCTGGAACGTAATTTTACTCACACGGTGATGGAAAATATCGATACCGGCATCATGACCGTTGATGATCTGGGGCGGGTGACCTCCATGAATCAGGCGGTACAGAAGGTTCTTGGCCTGGAGGGTCGCACTTTGAATCGTTCTCTGGCCCAGGTGTTTGATGGCTATCCGGAAATTGCAGAGACGTTATGTCCGAGTGTTTTGGCCGCTGATGCCCAACAGGGTTGGAGCCGCTATTATGAATGTCAGCGTCAGGGGCGCACCCTGACGTTTCGACTGGCCCTGTTTCCACTGGCACCATCGGCGGATAACGGGCTGATCCTCACGGTTGAAGATTTGACCGAACGTGCCCAGATGCGCACCCGCTTGGCACGCATGGATCGTCTTGCCTCTCTGGGAAGACTGGCTGCCGGTCTGGCCCACGAAATCCGCAATCCGCTGACCGGGATCAGTTTATTACTGGACGATCTGCATGATCGTTTGTTACATACCCCGAAGGATCAAGAACTGATTCGGCGGGCGCTGGAAGAGATGGAACGGCTTGAGGGGTTGGTGGGCGACCTGCTCAAGTTTTCCCGGGTGTCCGCCAGTGAATGCCATCCCGGTGATGTGCGTGCTGTGGTTGAACGTACGCTGGGATTGTTTGAACAGAGTTGTGAGCGTAGCGGGATCTCTCTGGTGCGTGATTATGCCGAAACCCTGCCGCAAATTGCCCTTGATGAACAACGGATGCAGCAAGCTCTGCTTAACCTGTTGCGCAACGCGCAGGAAGCCATGGCTGAGGGCGGGACCCTGACAGTGTCGTTGCTTGCGAATCCCGAACAGGTATGTGTGCGCGTCTGTGATACCGGCGTCGGGATGGACGACGAACAGCGGCGGTTGATTTTTGAACCGTTTTATACCTGCAAAAAAGAGGGTAACGGCCTGGGCCTGGCCATTGTCCACAATATTGTTGCTGAGCACGATGGCCGTATTGAAGTGACCAGTGCGCCAGGGCAGGGCAGTTGCTTTGAGCTGTGCTTTCCCCATTTGCCGCCGCATTTTGATGCAGCGAAGGACGAATAAGGTATGGATAAAATTCTTATTGTCGATGACGAGGCGTTTATTCGCGAGAACCTTGAGCGGATTCTCGGTGAAGACGGTTACCAGCTGTTTGGCTGCGACGGGCCGAAATCGGCATTGCAGATCGCTGAGCAGGAGGAGATCGATCTGGTGCTGTTGGATCTCAACCTTGGTGCGGCGAGCGGATTGGATGTTTTGCAGCAGTTGCAGGCCGTGGATCCGGATATTCTGGTGATTATCATCACCGGCTACGGCACAGTGGAAAGTGCGGTTCAGGCTCTGAAAATGGGGGCCTATGATTACATCAAAAAGCCGTTTAAGTCTGATGCCATCCGCCTCATTGTCAAATTGGCTCTGGAAAAACGCAGCCTGCAGCGCGAGATTCGCCGCTTACGTCGCCGCTCAGAAGCCGATCTTCTGGAGCAGGCCAACATGGTTGGTTCCAGCCCACAGTTGCTGGAAGTGGTGCATCAGGTCGAGGATGTGGCACAGCACGACACGGCAACTGTGTTGATCTGTGGCGAAAGCGGTACCGGGAAGGAGTTGGTTGCGCGGGCAATTCACAATCTGTCATCGCGCCAGCGCCAACCGTTTATCGAAGTCAATTGTGGTTCGTTGCCATTTAACTTGCTGGAGACAGAACTTTTTGGTCACGAAAAAGGGGCGTTTACTGACGCCCATGCCCGTAAAATCGGCCTGTTTGAAGAGGCCAACGGCGGCACCCTGTTTCTCGACGAAATCGGCGAGATGGATATGGCGTTGCAGGTTAAATTGTTGCGGGTGCTCGAAGACCGCAAGATTCGTCGCCTGGGCGGAAACCGCAATATCGATATCGACGTACGGGTGATCGCCGCCACCAATTGCGATCTCAGTGAGGCAATTCAGGAAAAAACGTTTCGTGAAGATCTGTTCTACCGGCTCAATGTCTTCCCGATTACCATGCCGCCGCTGCGTGAACGACGTGATGATATTCCGTTGTTGCTCGACCATTTTCTCAAACGCTACAGCCGCGAGTTCAATCGGCCGGTGCGCGAAATCTCTGCCGAGGCTCTCGGGTTGTTAAGTCGTTACCACTGGCCTGGCAATGTGCGTGAGTTGCGCAATATGGTCGAACGGATCTGCATCATGCACCGTAATGAGGTGATTACTCCGGACATGCTGCCGGTTGAAGTGCGCGGTCCGGCTCCGCAGCAGAATGTTACGCTGGATTGGGTGTTGCCTCCGCAGGGCATGTGTCTTGAGTCGATGGTTGAGGAGCTGGAGACTAAGTTGATTCGTCAGGCACTGGATATGACAGCGGGCAATGTGGCTAAGACCGCCCGGTTACTGAATCTTGCGCGCGGAACGTTACGTTACAAGCTGGAAAAGTATCATCTGCTTGATGAGTCCTCCTGATAAAAAATCTCTCTGCTGCTGGGGTCGCAGGTGATTTTTTTGGGCTCTGAACAGAGCGCACAAGTTTTTTATCTGAGATTCCAGCTATTAAGTGAAAATAAAAAAATTTAGGCTTGCTGAATTTTTTGTTTATGGCTATAGTAACGTCGTCTTTCCAGTAGCCGTGATGACGGTAAGGAGAGGCGCTTTCAGTGTTGCTAAGCCATGACAGGAAACTGTCAGCAACAAGCCGACCCCTTCCCCTTGGGGTCACCGCCCTGTTCCATCCCTCCTCCGGAACAGGGCATTTTTTTGTCTGCTTGCCTTCCGGTACTGCCTTTTTTCTGAATCCAGCCCCCTTTCATAACTGTGTTTATCACGGTTCTCATGCTTATCTTTGCTGTGGTAGACTGCCCGACACACCCAATGATAATGAACCCTTCATGGAGTTGTCTTACCTATGAGAAGGCCGCGTTCACTAAGTTGTTTTTCCGTCCGAACTGTTTTTATCGTGCTGTTGTGCTGCCTGGTTACGTCTTCGCTGTGGGCAGACGATTCTCTTGGCGACAAGGTGCAGCAGTTTACCCTTGAAAACGGTCTGACCCTGCTTGTGGCCGAACGCCACGATTCGCCCACCTTTACAGCGTATATGACCATTGGTGTCGGCTCGGTGAACGAGGTTGGGGACAATCGCGGTGTTGCCCATCTGCTTGAGCATATGCGTTTCAAAGGCACTCGGCAGATCGGTACCCGCGATTTTGCCGCTGAGAAACCGTTGCTGGATAAAATCGAGCAGACCGCAGTGGCTTTGGAGCGTCTTGAACAGCAGCCGCACGCCGATGCTTCCCGCAAACAGGTTATGGTTGATCAACTGCACGCCTTGCAGCAGCAGCATCGCAGTTTAGTGGTCAAAGACGAATTTTCACAGATCTATTCCCGTCATGGCGGGGTGGGGTTTAACGCCTTTACCGGCAAGGATTTGACCAGCTACCTGATCTCATTGCCGACCAACAAGCTGGAGCTGTGGATGTCTCTTGAGGCAGATCGTATGCAGAATGCGGTGTTGCGTGAGTTCTATACTGAGCGCGAGGTTGTGCTCGAAGAGCGGCGCCGCTCTTATGAGAGTCGCCCTGGCGGTATGATGTATGAGGCCCTTCTGGCGACGGCGTTTCGAGTGCATCCCTATCGCCATCCGGTGATCGGTTGGACGTCTGATATTGAAAATCTGACCCTGGCCGAGACCTCCGACTTTCTGCACCGTTACTACGCACCGGTGAACGCGGTGATTGCCATTGTCGGCGATGTTAATGCCGAACAAACTCATCAGTTGGTGGAGCGTTACTTCGGGGGGATGTCGCCGGGTGAGAAAATCCCACCGGTGACTGCAGTTGAGCCGCCACAGCAGGGGGAGCGACGCACCGAAGTGCGTTTTGATGCCGAACCCCAATTGCTGGTGGCGTTTCACAAGCCGACACTGCCGTCACGTGACGACTATACCTTTGATCTGCTCAGCCATCTACTGACTGAAGGACCGCGGTCACGTCTGTACCGTTCGCTGGTGCTGGAGCAGCAACTGGCGACCAAAGTCACCAGTTATTCGGCTCCGGGAGCGCGTTATAACAATCTGTTTGTTGTCAGTCTGACGCCGCGCTCTCCCCATACCACGGCGGAGCTGGAACAGGCCCTCTACCGCGAACTTGAGCTGTTGAAACAACAGCCGGTTAGCGAACAGGAGTTGACGCCGATTCGCAAACAGTTGCGTGCCGATCGCCTGCGTTACCTGAAGAGCAACAATGGGCTGGCCAATATGCTGACCCGTTTTCAGGTGGTTGCCGGTGATTGGCGTTACCTGGTTGATTACGATGAAAACATTGCCCGCATTCACGGTGACGATTTGCAGCAGGTGGCCCAACGTTGGCTGACGAAAGAGAATCGCAGTGTGATCACCCTGGTGCAGGAGGCTGACGATGAAGCACTGTAGATTTTTGATTTGGATTCTTTTGCTGGTGACGGCCTGGCCACTCGCGGCCTTAGGCGCAGCTGGCCGCCCTGATGATCTGGAACTTCCAGAGTTGAAATTTGCCATCGAGTATCCCGAAACGTTTCAGCTTTCCAACGGCATTCAGGTCTATTATCGTCAGGACGCGGAGTTGCCCTTGGTGGATGTGACTATGGTGGTGGAATCGGGTAAAATTACCGCACCGCCGCAAAAGGCCGGGCTGGCCGAGTTGGTAGCGGATAATCTGAAAAAAGGTGGAGCCGGCACGTGGGATGCCGCCGCCTTTGATACGGCACTGGACGCGTTGGCGGCCTCACTTAAAGTGACTGCCGGAACCTACACCACGCGCAGCTCGCTGTCGTTGCTCAAAGAAGATGTACGACCGGGGTTGGCGTTGCTGGCCGCCATGCTGCGCCAGCCGCACTTTGATGCCGAGCGCTTTGAGATCAGCCGCAATCAGATGCTTGAAGGCATTCGCCGCAAGGCGGACCATGGTGCGGCTCTGGCCCGGCAGATTCTGATGTCGCGCCTCTATGCCGGTCATCCATTGGCGGAGTCGCCAACCTTACACAGCGTCGCTGCGATCAGCCGCGAGGATTTACAGGCCAACCATCAGCGTTATTTTGGGCCGTCCAATACGCGCATTGTTTTTACCGGCGATGTGGGCAAGGATACGGCCAAGGCCTTGCTGGAGGAGGCCTTTGGTGATTGGCACCATGACAGTGTGACGCCTGATGTGCCGCCGTTGCAACCACAGGTGCAAGCCGGTGTGGTGCTGGTGGATCGTCCGGTGCCACAGACCACGATACTGCTTGGTGAGCTGGCGATTGAGAAAAACAACCCCGACCTCTATGCCGTTCAGGTGATGAATTATATCCTCGGCGGCGGCGGATTCAGTTCGCGGCTGATGCGGGAGATCCGCTCTAATCGAGGACTGGCCTATTCGGTGTATTCTTATTTTTCCGTGGGACGGCGGCTTCCCGGCGTCTTTATCAGTGCGGCGGAAACCAAGAACGCCTCGGTGGGCGAAGTGGTTGGTCTGATGCACAAGGAGATGGAACGGATCGGGCGAGAGGCGATCAGTGTCGCGGAACTGGAGCAGGCCAAGCAGAGTCTGATCAACTCCTTTGTGTTCGCCTTTGACAACCGTCATGCTCTGGCCACGCGTATTCTCGATCAGGAATTATTTGGCTATCCGGAAGATTATCTGGACCGTTACCGCCAGCGGATTGCTGCGGTGACCATTGACGATGTTCAGCGCGTTGCCCGGCGCTATCTGCATCCTGAACAACAGGTGACGGTGCTGATCGGCGATATTGAGGTGTTGCGCGACACGGTGAAAAGCTGGAATGTGCCGGTCACGGAACGGCGCGTCGAAGATTTGTTATAATGATCTGATCGGGAATCAGGTCGCAGGGTTGGCAGCGGGGTGGTACTCTTCCAGAGTGAAACGGCCGTTTTCGAACTGGCCGTAATGGCAGGTGTCGCCCCAGTTGCCGACAATGGCCATGCTTTTTTTATCTTGTTGCCACAGGTGGGCCTGATGGAAATGGCCGCAGACAAACAGGTCGGCACCCGCGTCTAGGCGTTGTTGAGCCTGATGACGGATCGCCTGTTCCGGGAGGACATATTGGGTTCGTGGCTGGCGACGGCTTTTTTTCTTACTGAGCACGCCGAGAATATCGCCGATTTTCCAAGTGAGATCACCGGGAAAGATGCGGATGAGGAAACGGGCTGCAGCGCTACGGAAGAAACCGCGCAACCACAGGTAACTACGGGTCGGTGCCAAGGTGTCGCCATGGCTTAGTGCGATGGTGGTGTCATCGAGCTGCACGGTGCCGTCATCGGTAAATACCGTCGCTTGCAGAGTTTCGGTAAAAAATGGACCGACATGGAAATCGTGGTTGCCTTCGACCATGACAATGCGTGTACCGCTGGCCTGGAGTTGCTGTAATTCGTGGAGCAGGGGCAAGTAGGCGCTGAACACGCAGTGGCGGTAGCCCACCCAGAATTCGAAAATGTCGCCGAGCAGAATCAGCGTGCGCACCTGTCCCCGCTGTTGCTGAAGAAAGCTGAGCAGGTGGCGGTATGCCGCGTCGTCGGGCCGGATCAGATGGGCATCGGCGATAAACAGATCTTTCATGGCGCGTACTATAGCAGTCGCCCGCAGGGGCGGCAACTGAATTGAGAGAACCTTTATGACCCAGACCTGCCCCAGTCAAGCGACACTGAGCTCTTCGGTGGTCACGTTGAAGCCGAAGATGTTGCTGCACGCCTGCTGTGCGCCGTGCAGTAGTTCGGTGGTGGAACGTCTGCAGGATGATTACGACCTGACGATCTTTTACTACAACCCCAATATTCATCCCGAAAAAGAATATTGTATTCGTCGCGACGAACTGGTGCGCTGGTGTGACAATTTGAACTTGCCGCTGATTGTCAGTGCCTACGAGCCGCAACAGTGGCATGAGCGTATTGCCGGCTATGAACAGGAACCGGAGCGTGGCGAGCGCTGTACTCTGTGCTATCAGATGCGTCTCGAACGCACCGCTGAGCAAGCGGTGGCTGGAGGCTTTGATCTGTTCTGTACGGTGTTGTCCATCTCGCCGCATAAAGATGCTCCGCGTATCAATCGTCTCGGGTGTGATGTGGCACAGCGGTTCGGCTCGGTATTTTATCAGGCCGATTTTAAGAAAAAGGGGGGCTTTCAGCGCAGTCTGGAGTTGTCTCGCGAGTGGGGGTTTTACCGACAGAATTACTGTGGTTGTTGTTACTCTCTGGCCGAAAGTGAACAGCGCCGAGCGCAGCGCCAGAACAAACGTGGAGAGCGTAACTGATGGTGACTACCCGCAGTCGTGTGTTTTCTCCCCGTGAACGGATGCGCGGTCATGGCTGGCGGATTGTGTTTTTACTGCTGATTGCCGCGACCATTGGCGTGGTCACCGGTACCCTGGCTGTGGCGTTTCGCTATCTATTGCTGGAAACGACGGCGCTCTTCTGGGGGGAATCCTACGATCTGGTCGCGGCGACCGCCGCCATGCCCTGGTATCTGGTGGTGGCGATTCCGGTGGCCGGGGGATTGATCCTCGGCCCGATTCTGGAACGTTTTGCACCGGAGGCGCGTGGAGCCGGAGTGCCGGAAGTGATCGAATCCGTGGTGACACGTGAGGGCAATATCCGCCATCGTACCACCCTGTTTAAAATGTTCTGTACCACCTTGTCGCTGGGCTGCGGTGCTTCGGTCGGACGTGAAGGACCGGTGGTGCATATCGGCTCATCGGTCGGTTCTTCACTGGCTCAGCTGATGAAGTTGTCTCCGGAGTGGAAACGGGTGTTTTTGGCGTGTGGGGCGGCTGCCGGTATTGCCGCAACCTTTAATGCACCCATGGCCGGGATGCTGTTTGCCGCAGAGATTATCCTGGTTGATTTTCAGATCAACTATTTGAGTCAGATCGCTGTCTCCGCGGTTACGGCGACAGTGGTTTCCCACCGCTTCCTCGGTTCGTTTCCCACCTTTGATGTTCCTGCTTTCCAACTGCTCAGTTATTGGGAGATCCCCCTCTATCTTATCCTCGGTGTTCTGGCCGGGTTTCTGGCGATTGTGTTTATTCAGCTGATCAATCGGGTTGAGGATAGCTGCAATCTGATGAAGCTGCCGCTGTGGTCTCGTCCGGCGCTGGGAGGCGTTTTGGTCGGTGGTCTGGCCTTGCTGTCTCCCTATGTGCTGGGTGTTGGTTATCAGGCGATCAATGAGGTGTTAACCGCCGATCTGGTGCCGGCAGTGATGGTGGCGATACTGCTTGCCAAGCTGGCGGCCACGGCGATTTCAGTTGGGGTCGGTTTTTCCGGGGGCATTTTTGCGCCGTCGCTGGTGTTGGGCGGTCTGCTCGGTGGTCTGTTCGGCTGTCTGGCGCAGGCGTTTGCGCCCCATCTGGTCGCCGAATTTCCGGTTTACGCTCTGGTGGGGATGGCCGCCATGGTCAGTGGCACGACTCTGGCGCCGATTACGGCGATTTTTACCATTTTCGAACTGACCTATAATTTTGAAATTATCCTGCCGCTGATGACCAGTTGCATTGCCAGTCTGGTGATTGTCCAGTCGTTTTACGGCTTGTCGATCTATGAAACACGTCTGGTGCGGCGTGGGGTTAAAATCGTCCGTGGTCGTGACATCAACCTGCTGCGTTCTTTGCTGGTGGCGGATTACATGGAGCAGGACTTTGAGCAGATTGATGAGCGGATGCCGCTGGGACAACTGGTGGCACTGGCTCAGGAGAGCAGTTATCCCCATTTTGTTGTGGTGAATGATGAGGGCCGTATGGTCGGTATGGTGTCCATGCGCGACTTGAAAGCCTGTCTGAGCGAAATGGGTGAGTTGTGCGAACTGGTGGTGGCGTCCGAGATCATGACGCATAAGGTGATCACCATCACGGCGCAGCAGAATCTTGAAGCGGCTTTTGAACTGTTCGAGAAAAAACCGATTTCAACGTTGCCGGTGGTGAGCACGCGTGATGGGCAACATGTGGTGGGCGTGCTCAAGAAAACCACCCTAATTCATGCCTACAATCAGAATATTCTCAAGATCGGAGTGGAGTCATGACCTTTTCGCCACAGCAGACAACATCCCCGCTGGTCGCTGTTATTGGTGGTGGCACAGTCACGGCGGAACAGTACCAACTGGCACGTCAGGTTGGTTACACATTGGCCCAGGCTGGGGTGGATGTGGTGTGTGGCGGTCTTGGCGGGGTGATGGAGGCGGTCTCTCGCGGGTGTCGCGAGGGCGGTGGTCACGTCATTGGGTTATTGCCGGGTAATGATGCCGATGACGCAAATCCGTGGGTGAGTTATCCATTGCCGACCGGACTCGGCCATGCCCGCAACATGCTGGTGGCGCAGTCGGCACCGGTTGTTATTGCCATTGCCGGTGAGTATGGTACGTTGTCCGAATTGGCCATTGCTCTTAAAACCGGACGGGTGGTGGTGACGTTGGAAGGATGGCAGGATATTCCCGGAGTATGTTGTGCGCATGATGCCGATCAGGCTGCTGCGCTGGCTCTGGAGACGCTCATTGCACAAGGATATCTTCAATCCGCCAGTGGATCGGCGGGAGATGAGGGGAACTGAAATGGATTTGCAGCGCTCACTGGAAATCAGTGAACGGATGATCGAAAAGGTTCGTGGTAAGCGCAATGTCTTGATTGTTGCCCACGACAATCCGGACCCGGATGCGTTGGCCGCCGCCTATGCTTTGAGTCACCTGTTTCTGGTGAAAGCCGGGCAAAATGCGGTGATTGCCAGTGGCGGAATTGTTGGTCGGCGGGAAAATCGTACCATGGTTGAAAAGCTTGAAATCAATGTGGTACCGATGAACAAAATTGACCGGTGTCAGTATGATGTGGTGTGCATGGTGGACAGTCAGCCGGGAACCGGTAACAGTACACTGCCGGATGATTGCCGGGTTGATATTATTGTCGATCACCATCCGCAACGGGTCGAGGTGGCGGACAATATGCTTGTTGATATCCGTAACGATTACGGTGCTTGCGCCACGATTCTTTACGAATACCTTCTTGCCCACGATGTTTACCTGGGAACCCGCTTGGCCACGGCCATGTTTTACGCCATCCGTTCCGAAACACAAGACCTGGGACGTGAATGGTTTCCCCCGGATCGTAAAGCCTATCAGGAGCTGCTCAGCCTGAGTAATAACCGTATTCTCTTCGATATCGCTCATGCCAAAGTGCCACGTAACTATTTTCTCAATTTTAACCGAGCACTGGAATCGGCACGCATTTTCCATGATGTGTTGGTGTTTAATCTGTTCGAGGTGGATCATCCCGATATGGTAGCCGAGATGGCCGACTTTTTGTTGCGCATGGAGGGGGTTGGCGTTGTGCTCGGCATGGGCTGCTGTGATCAGGAGGAGGTGTTGTCGCTCCGTCTGGATCGCGAAGAGCTGTTTGCCGGGAAAATTATCCGCACCGTTGTTGAGGGGCTTGGTTCTGCGGGCGGTCACGGCATGATTGCCGGTGGACAAATTCGGCCGATGACGGGGAATCGTGCTGTTCAGAAAGAACTTGAGAACACCTTGATCAAGCGCCTGCTCAAAGAGTTGGACTATGAACCGGTCAAAGGGCGACGCCTGCTGGCTGGTGACTGCAACAATTGACAGCGCGTAGAGCGGTGTATAAGATGACCTCTTTCGCAATCAGGACCCGGATAACAGTGTTGTTCTTTCCTCTTGGTTTCCACTCCTGGTTTCATGAATCAAACTATTTCGTTGATGGTTGAACCATGCGTCGTTTTTTACTGGTGCTGATTGTACTGCTGTGGACATCCCAGGCGTGTTTTGCCGCGGTTGAGCTGTCCCGTGAAGGCAAGCCCCCGCAACTATTATCCGAAGTTTATCATCATCAGGGGATGCCGTATCTGGCCATTGACGATGTGCTTCCGGCCTTGGGTTTGCGTGGGTATTGGAATTCCGTGGCGCATCAGTATGTGATTTCGACACCGTCCGGTAAAGCCACTTTTTTCCCCGGTGGACAGTATCTGAAATTGGGAGAACGCTTTTTGCCGATCACCCACCCGGCACGTTTTATTGACGGCCGTTTACGGGTCAGTGAAAATTTTGTCCTTGAACAGCTGGGCACTCTTTTGCCCTATGCCCTTTATTATCGCAATCTGGATCCTGAACTCGCGGTTCCGGAATCATCTGAAGGTGCCCTGGATAAATTATTTGCTTTTTTGCTGCAGAAGAAGAAAGCGAGCACCGAACCGGCTCTGCGTGCTGTGGCCATTGATCCCGGACATGGTGGCGAAGAAACCGGTGCCATCGGCCTCAACGGTGTCAAAGAGAAAAATATTGTTCTCGATGTTGCCCAACATCTGGAAAAACAGGTGAAAATGAAGCTGGGCATTCCGGTTTATCTCAGCCGCAACGACGATTATTCTCTCAGTTTTGATCAGCATTTACAGAGCGCGCGCCACGATAACGTCGATGCCTTTTTGTTGTTGCATGCCCAGGCCTCGTTAAGTCCGCAGCCGCATGGCATTCACCTCTATGTGCGTCCCGGTGAGGACAGTTTCAGTGCGTCAATGCCATCGGCTCAAGACAAACCGAGCAGCATGATGCTGGCGCTGCGTTTGAGCGAGGCGTTGCGCGACGCTGGATTTCAGGTGCAGGAAGTGACGCAGGCGCCGTTGTTGCCTCTGGTGCCTGGTGACCTGCCGACGGTTTTGATCGAATTGGGTTATCTGTCCCATCAGGGAGATTACGATCTGTTAACCCGTGAAGATGGTCAGGCCCGACTTGCCGCCGCATTGTTTGCCGGTTTGCAGAAATTTGCTTCTCAGCCTTGAACCCTTGGTTGGGATCACTATTTAAAGTCGTGCTTTTTCAAGAGCGTGTTCACAAAAAGAAACAACCTTAATCCTAAATAAATCATGGCGTCGCAGGACGCCGGGAGTTCGATAATGATGATACGTGCCGATCAACGTCAACCCGATCAATTACGTCCGGTAACTTTTCAACGTGGTTATACCCGCTATGCAGAAGGCTCTGTGTTGGTCTCCTTTGGCGATACTGTTGTGTTGTGTAATGCCACGGTTGAGGAGAGTGTGCCTCCATTTATGCGTGGTGAAGGGCGCGGCTGGGTCACGGCGGAATATGCCATGCTGCCCAGAGCAACCCACAGCCGTAATTCTCGAGAAGCTGCGCGTGGCAAAGTCGGGGGGCGCACCCATGAAATTCAACGGCTTATCGGTCGTGCGTTACGCGCCGTGATCGATTTTGATGCTCTTGGCGAACGGACCATCCGGCTGGATTGTGATGTGCTTCAGGCCGATGGCGGTACGCGTACCGCTTCCATTACCGGAGCTTATGTGGCGTTGGCTGAGGCCGTGAATGGTCTGCTGCGCGACGGTGTGTTGACGGTTTCTCCGCTTAAAGATTCGTTGGCCGCCATCAGTGTCGGTATTGTCGATGGCCAGCCGTTGCTCGATCTGAATTATGGCGAAGACTCCAAGGCCGATGTTGATATGAATATCGTCATGACCGGTTCCGGTGCCTTTGTTGAAGTTCAGGGGACAGCGGAAGCCGAACCCTTTACTGCCCAGCAGCTTGATGCCATGCGTGCACTGGCCATGAAGGGGTGTGCTGAATTGGCCGGAATGCAGCGGGCAGCTCTGGAGGGGTAACCATGCAGTTGGTTGTGGCGACACAGAATCAGGGGAAGTTGAAAGAGATCCGCCGTGTTCTGGCGGATTGTGGCATTGAGGTGGTCGGCATGGACTCCTTTGCCGACTTGGTCCCAGCGCAGGAGGATGGCGAGACCTTTGCTGATAACGCCCACAAGAAAGCCCTTGCCATTGCCCGGCAGACCGGCATGCTGTGTTTGGCCGATGATTCCGGACTGACGGTTGCTGCTCTGGATGGTCGCCCTGGGGTTTATTCAGCCCGTTATGCCGGCGAGGGTTCCACGGATGCCCAGAATAATGCGTTGTTAATCGAGGAATTGGCTGGTGTGCCTGAACCGCGACGACAGGCGGCGTTTTGGTGCGTGATGGCTCTGTGTACCCCTGATGACGACTGTCAGTTGTTTGAGGGGCGTATTGAAGGCCGGATTCTTGACCAGGCTCAAGGCCAGGGCGGGTTTGGCTATGACCCGTTGTTCTTTGTCGAATCCCACGGTTGTACCATGGCAGAGTTGCCGCTGGATGAGAAGAATCGGATCAGTCACCGTGGACAGGCGTTGCAAAAAGTTGTTGCCGCACTGAAATCACTGTAATATCGTACTGGTGCCCGGCCTCCAGGTGTGGTATAAGAAAATTTGTCAATGAATTGACAGTCTTAATTAACGATAGAATTTCATGTGAAAGCGTGTCTGACAGAGGGAATGCCAATGACTATTGATTCGTCCAGCTATAAGCAGATTTTGGATAACCTGTCTGAGCCGGTTTATTTTGCCGATACGGACAGACGGATTTTATATTGGAATAACGCAGCGGAACAGCTGACCGGATATGCGGCGGAAGAAGTGATTGGCTCTCTGTGCAAGGATGGTCCCTTGCATCATGTGGATGTCAAGAATGTGCCCTTGTGTGAAAACTATTGTCCGCTGAAGACCTGCATTGATACCGGTCTGCCTCAGGAAAAACTGGTATTTGTCGCACACAAGGATGGGCGTCGCTTGCCGATCTTTGTTAAAACCAGTGCCGTGTTTGACGCTAATGGTAAAGTGGTTGGCGCAGTTGAGACTTTTTCCGATGCTACGGAAATGCTTGAGATGCGCGAACTCAACAGCGAGTTGCGGCGTCAGACCCACCTGGATGCCTTGACAGGCATTCCCAACCGTCAGGCGTTTATGGACGCCATGGATCGTGAATGGTTCCGGTTCAAGCGCTACAAGACACCGTTCTCTGTTCTGGCTCTTGATGTCGACTATTTCAAGCAATTCAATGATGCCTATGGCCGTTCAACCGGTGACAAAGTGTTGCAGTGGTTGGTGAAGCGGTTGCGGTCCTCATTGCGTCGTGCGGATATTCTGGGGCGGATCGAAGGGGACAAGTTCATGATTCTGTTGTCCTACTCGAATCGCAAGTCGACGATGAAAGTCGCCAACATGGTGCTGGATATTATTCGTCGTGAGCCGTGTCTTGATCTGCCTATTGCCATGACGGTCAGCATCGGTGCTGTAACGATTGAAGAAAATGAGACCATGGATCAATTGATGGACCGAGTGGAAAAAGCGCTGGAACGTTCCAAGGAGATGGGGCGCAATCAAGTGACCTTCTGGGGTTGATCCGGGCTTGACTTTTAGCAGCGGTGATGCTAAAAGCCTGCTTTCTGATTGGATATTTAACGATAACGTTCATGATTTGGAGGATCGCCCACCATGGAAAGAACTTTTGCTATCATCAAGCCTGATGCATTCGCCGCTGGATCTGCCGGTAAAATCATTGCCCGCATTTACGAAGAAGGTTTTAAGATTGTTGGTCTGAAAAAACTCTATATGAGCAAAGTTGAAGCTGAAGGTTTCTACTATGTGCATAAAGAGCGCCCCTTCTTTGGCGAGTTGACTGATTTTATGAGCAGTGGTCCCTGCGTTGTTATGGCTCTTGAAGCGGACAATGCCATTGCCAAATGGCGTGATCTTATGGGTGCCACCAATCCGGCCGAAGCTGCTGAAGGTACGCTGCGCCGCGAATTCGGTAGCAGCATTGGCGAGAATGCTACCCACGGTTCCGATGCTCCGGAAACAGCTGCTTTTGAGCTGTCTTACTTCTTCAACGGCTTGGAGCTGCTGTAAGAAGAGCTCCCGGTAAGCCTTGAGTAATCGAAGCCCTTCGGATACAATCCGGAGGGCTTTTTTAATTCTGATGGGATTCGTCGGTGAACCTGTCATATGATGGATAACGGACTGTTTTTGAAAGTGGTAATGTGGAAAAGCTTGATCTGAAAAATTTCAGCCCTGACGAACTTCTTGAGTTTTTATCCGGTATGGGCAAAGAGCGTTTTCGCTGTGAGCAGTTGCTGCGCTGGATTTATAAGCGTGGCGTCACAGATCTCGACGAAATGACCGATCTGTCCAAAACGCTGCGCGCGGAGCTTAAAGAAAAATCATACATCTCCGATTGGCAACCTGAAGTGGTGGAAACCAGCGCCGACGGCACGCGTAAATATCTGTTTCGTCTTGACGACGGTCAAAGTATCGAGACGGTGCGCATCCCCATGGACAATGACCGATCGACCCTGTGCATTTCCTCCCAGGTTGGTTGCGCCATGGATTGCGATTTTTGCGTGACCGGTTCTTTTGGTTTCATCCGCAACCTCACCGCTGCTGAGATTGTCAATCAGGTGTGTGCTGTGGCCAAAGAGGGCTCGATCAATAATATCGTTCTGATGGGTATGGGGGAACCGCTGCATAACCTTGACAATGTGGTGCGGGCTCTGAAGATCTTTTACGCGGCAGCCGGGTTTGATTACAGCTCGCGCAAAGTGACGTTATCCACCTGTGGTCTGGTGCCGCAGATGAAGGAATTGGGCGAACGGATTGTCGTCAACCTGGCGGTATCACTCAATGCAACCACCAATGAGGTACGTGACAAGCTGATGCCGATTAATCGCCGTTATCCTCTCGAAGAGTTGATGGATGCCTGCCGCCGCTTTCCCATGGCGTCTCATCGGCGGATCACCTTCGAATATATCCTTATCCGGGATCTCAATGATTCATTGGCCGATGCTAAACGGCTGGTCAAATTGATGCACGGCATTCGTGGCAAGATTAATCTGATTCCGTTTAACGAGCATGAGGGTAGCCCTTACCGTTGCCCGGACCAAGCAACCATTGAGGCGTTTCAGACCTACCTGCTCAACCGGGATATCGTGGCAATCCGGCGAGCCAGTAAAGGGCAGGATATTTCGGCGGCGTGTGGACAGCTCAAAGGGAAATTGGAAAAACAGTCATAACAAAAATAATATGCGACCAACCAAGGAGAATGACATGGCGCAAGCGGTGATAGGAGTGATCGGCGGCAGCGGCCTGTATGAAATGGAAAACCTGCAACAGGTGGAGGAAGTTCGCCTGCAGACCCCTTTTGGAGAACCTTCGGATGCCTATATTACCGGTATGCTCGGTGATGTAAAGTTGGTGTTTTTACCGCGCCATGGGCGTGGCCATCGCCTGTTGCCCTCGGAAGTGCCGTATCGGGCTAATATTTATGGGATGAAGATGCTCGGGGTGGAACAGATTATCTCGGTGTCTGCGGTTGGCAGTATGAAAGAAGAGATTGTTCCCGGTCATATTGTTATCCCCGACCAGTTTTTCGATCGTACCACCAAACGGGCATCGACCTTTTTTGGTGACGGCGTTGTCGGTCATATTCAGTTTGCTGACCCGGTGTGTCCGTCGTTGTCCGAGATTATTCACGATGCTGCGCACAAGGCCGGAGCGACTGTGCATAACGGGGGAACCTACATCTGTATCGAAGGGCCGAACTTTTCGACCCGCGCCGAATCGCTGGTATTTCGCAGTTGGGGTGTTGACGTTATCGGTATGACCAACCTTCCCGAAGCACGGTTGGCCCGCGAAGCGGAAATCTGCTATGCCACGGTGGCGCTGGCCACCGATTATGATTGCTGGCATCAGGATCACGACGACGTGTCTGTTGAGGCTGTTATCGAAGTGATCCATCAAAATGTGGCCATGGCAAAAAAAATTGTTGCGGAAGCGGCCACGTTGATTGGAGAGAAAAAAGCCTGCGGTTGTGGCGAGGCACTGAAATATGCGGTGATGACCGATCCCGGTCAAATTCCGGCGGCAACCCGTCAACGTCTTGATCTGTTGCTCGGGCATTATCTGGAGGAAAAGTCATGAGTATTCTGGTCGTTGGGTCCGTTGCCTTTGACAGTGTTGAGACCCCGTTTGGTAAAGCGGATGATGTTTTGGGCGGCTCGGGCACCTATTTTTCGACGTCGGCGAGTTTTTTTACCGATGTGAATCTGGTGGCTGTGGTTGGTGAGGATTTTCCTTCCGAACATGTTGATTTCCTGCGTTCGCGAAATATTGACCTGACCGGACTGACCACGGCACCAGGAAAAACTTTCCGCTGGGCCGGCAGCTACGGTTATGACCTCAATGAAGCTACCACCCTTGATACCCAGCTCAATGTGTTTGCCAGTTTCAGCCCGCAGTTGCCGGAAGCTTATCTTGATGCGGATTACGTTTTTCTCGCCAACATTGATCCCGAGCTGCAACTGGATGTTCTCAAGCAGGTGGTGCGGCCTAAACTGGTGGCCTGTGACACCATGAACTTCTGGATTGAGGGCAAGCGTGATGCCCTGATAAATACTCTCAAATATGTTGATGTGCTGCTGATCAACGAAGGTGAAGTACGCCAACTGGCCGCTGAGGCCAATGTGGTGAAAGCAGCACAGAAGGTTCTGGACATGGGACCGAAAACTCTGGTGGTAAAACGGGGCGAGTATGGTGCCCTGATGTTTACCGAGCATGGCGTGTTCTCGGCTCCGGCGTATCCTCTGGAGAATGTTTTTGATCCCACCGGAGCCGGTGATACTTTTGCCGGTGGTTTTATGGGCTATCTGGCAGGCGTGCAGGATATGTCTGATGCCGCCATGCGTCAGGCAATCATTTTCGGTAGTGTTATGGCATCGTTCAATGTTGAGATGTTCAGTCTGGAACGGATGAAGAGTTTGGAATATGCGGAGATTGAGGACCGTTACCGTAAATTCCAGTTGTTGACCCGTTTTTCCGGAATTGATGAATAACCCGGTACAACAGAATATGTCACTCAATGGTGGCATGGGTTGTGACCGTGGTTGGTTTCTTCATAAGGGTGGCTTATTCTCATGTGATATGGGTTACTCTTGTGTCAAGAAAAATTTGTATAGTGACCTACCAGAACGGGAGTCTTAATGATGCGTCTGATTGTCTGGAGTGTGCTGATGGTTGCCCTTGTTGTCGGCGGTTGTGGCCCGACGACAAAACCGAAAGATGAAGTGCGTGCTCACCACAAGATGGGGCAATCCTATCTGGCGAGGAAAGAATACAGCAAAGCCCTGAACGAATTGCTGACGGCAGAAAAACTGGCACCGGATGATGCCGCTATTCAGGCTAACTTGGCAGAAGCGTATTATGGTAAACGCGCCTACGAGCTGTCGGAACAACATTTCAAAGAATCTCTTTTGTTGGATCCCGATAACCCCAATGTTGAGAATAACCTGGCCGCCCTGTACCTGGATATGCAGCGTTGGGATGATGCCGCCCACCTGTTTCGCAAGGTGTCGGACAACCTGCTGTTCCCCTTCCGGGTGCGCTCTCTGACAGGCCTAGGCTTGGCCTATCAACGTGGCGGCAATTATATCAAAGCGATTCTGGCGTTTAACGAAGCCCTTGAAAGCGCGCCAGGCAGTACCGGCATCATGGCGTTGCAGGCCCAGACCTATATGCGGATGGCGAAATATGACTTGGCCCGCACGCAGTTGAAAAAAGTCTTGAAGTTGGCCCCGGAGTTCTCTGCAGCGCGTCTGATGCTCGGTGAGTGTTATCTCTACCTGGAGGATAATGAGGCGGCTGCTGAACAATTCCGTGAGGTGGCCAACCGTGAAGACGGCACTGAACGCGGTGACAAAGCGCGTGAATATCTGAAGCTGTTACAGGATCCGTCCTGATGGTTGGACCGTCGGCAAAACCCGCCGCATGGCATCCGCGCCTGGCCGGGGTCGCTCCCTGTGAGACGGCGATTATTCTCGGTTCAGGCTGGAGTAGTTGGGCTGAAAACCTGGTGATTGAATGCTCTCTGGACTATTCAGAGGTTTTTCGAACTCAGGAGAATTCTATTGCCAACGTGCCCGGTCATGCCGGTAAGCTGCATGTTGCTACCTGGGGTGAGTGTCGCCTGCTGGTGTTTCAGGGCCGGTTTCATCTTTATCAGGGGCTTACGGCAGCTCAGGTTTCGCAAACGGCGCAGTTGGCCCATGCCATGGGGACCCAACGTCTGGTTTTAACCAATGCCGTTGGCGGTATTGCTCCGGAATTGATGGCTGGTAGTTTTGTTATTATTAAAGATCATCTCAATTTCCAGGGTGATAACCCGTTACGAGGTCTCTCGCCCAGTCCATTTATTGATCTGTGCAATCTCTATTGCACCGATTTTTATCCGGATTTGAAAATTTGGGCCGACCAGCAGGGGATCGCGCTGCATCGGGGAGTGCTCGCCGCGGTTGTCGGCCCCAGTTATGAAACCCCGGCTGAAATCCGTGCCTTGGAACGGTTGGGTGCCGACGTGGTATCTATGTCCATGGTGCCCGAAGCGATCATGGCTCGTTATCTCGGTCTTGAGGTGGTGGGGCTCTCGCTGGTCACCAATCCTGCGGCAGGGCTCAGTACTGACCCCCTCCAGCACCAGGAAGTGCTGCAGTGCGGACAGGATGCTCAGGCTCATTCCTCTTTATTGCTAGACCAATTGTTGTCGTACTGGACCGCTGCCCACTAGTCTCGCCCCTCAAATACCTTGCTGCATGTTTCCGCTCGCCTATGACGCCCCAAACCTAGATCAAAATTCCCGGGTTTTATCCCGATAACCCGTTATTTTGTGTAAAGGTTCCAACCTATTTGGACCCTGGTATCGATTAACGTTATGTGATAATTCCTCATGAGTTTCCCAGAGCTTGTATTTGTTAAAACCCTCTGTTTTTCCCAGTGGCAAAAATTGTCTGTTTCTAAAAGGTAACTTACTGTAACAACAGGAATAAATCGGACCGTCTTCAGCTTGACAGCAAGGTTCTCCATGCTAACCTTTTCTTAGGTGAAAGATGAAGGAGAGTCACAAGTGGGATTTGCAAAATATAAAATTCTTGTGGTGGATGATGAAGAAAACAGCCGCGTTTGTCTTGGCAAGCTGTTGACGCAGGCAGGCTATGATGCCACCTGTGTTTCCGGTGGACATGAAGCGCTCGACTATCTCGAACATCATCCGGTCAATATTGTTTTGAGTGATATTCGTATGCCGGATATGGATGGGTTGTCCCTGCTTAACGAAATTCACGAGCACTATCCGGAAACCCGCGTTGTCATGGTGACGGCGCATGGCGAAGTGGAAACCTATCTTGAAGCGGTAAATCTCGGCGCGTGTGATTTTGTCCACAAGCCGGTTCGTTTCAACGAGTTGAAACTGGTACTGGAAAAACTGTCGATAACACATGCGTTGCAGTTATCCTGACTGCAGGAGGGAGGGGATCATGAAAGAACTGAAAACCATTGTCTTTGCAACGGATTTTTCCGATTGCTCCAGCGAAGCGTTCGAGTATGCCCAGTCAATCAGTCGCGCGGTTGGTTCCAAGCTGGTTCTGGTGCATGTCATTTGTGAGCCGGTGGATCTGCGTGGTTTCTACGTGCCGCATATCTCATTTGATGTTCTCGAAAAAGAGATTGAAGATGGGGCGAATCGGATGATGGATGAGTTTTGCCGTGAGCATATGACCGATGCGGATACTTATGAGACCCGTGTTGTTCCAGGTGTGGCTTATACCGAGATTATCGCCCAGGCTGAAGATCTGAACGCCGATTTGATCATTCTGGGAACTCAGGGGCGTTCAGGTCTTGATCATATGCTGTTCGGCAGCACAGCTGAAAAGGTTGTGCGCAAGTCACCAATCCCGGTGATGACGGTAAGTAATCGTTAACACACCAGTTATGGAGAAGAGATTTGACAAAAGGCGACGGTAAAGTCGCCTTTTGTCGTTTGAAAAACCCTGTTGCAGGCTTGTCAATGGCGTGGCAGTCAGGGTATGCTCTGCGCAGCTTAGCTGTCCTCAATTCGCAGGGCACATTCTGGATGGAACGGTAAGGTATGACGACGGAACATATTCTAGTCATTGATGATGAAAAAGCGATTCTCGATCTCTGTCGCATGATTCTGAGCAGTCGCGGTTATGAGGTGCGAACGGCGGCATCCGGTATGGAGGGGTTGCGCCTGATTGCTGAACAGCCGCCTTCTCTGGTGCTGTTGGACTATATGATGCCGGTGATGGACGGTATGAGCGTTCTCAAGCAGATTCGCCAGGACTACCCCGATGTTTATGTCATCATGTTTACCGGCAAAGGCAGTGAAACCGTTGCCGTTGAAGTAATGAAAGCCGGAGCTTCCGACTATGTTCTTAAGCCGTTCAACAATCACGATCTGCTTGACCGCATTGATTCAGTCCTCAAATTCCGGCGCATAGAGCTGATCAATCGCAGTCTGGAACAGGAACGCGCGCAACTGCAGCAGGAGATTCAGGCCTGGAACCGCGAGTTGGAGATGCGGGTTGCCGAAAAAACCCGTGAACTGGAGCAGGCGCACAACGAAATTGTTCAGGCCGAGAAACTGGCAACCGTTGGCCATCTGTCCGCAGGGATGGCGCACGAAATCCGTAATCCCCTTAATTCCATCGGTCTGTTTGCACAGCTTTTGGCAACCGGTATTGATCCTGGTGATGAGTTGGCCGAATACCCGGAGAAGATCCTCAAGGAGATTGACCGGATTGATGCCATTTTGCTTAAGTTACTGGCGGCCTCGAAACAGCATAAAGTGGATACGCAACCGGTCTCACTTGACGAGGTGATCCACGATGTGGCTGACCTGTTTCGCCCTCAGTTCAGCCAGCAGGGTGTTGACCTTGATCTTTACTTGCAACAAGTGCCGAAACTGGTCGGGGATCAGGACGAATTTGTCCAGATCTTCACCAATCTGTTTGTCAATGCTTTGCAGGCCATGGCTGATGGCGGTTTACTTAGTGTTGAGATGGAGCAGCAGGGTGACAGGATCTATGTTGAGGTTAGCGATAACGGCAGTGGTATCGCCCAGGAAAACCTGTCAAAAGTGTTTGATCCCTTTTTTACCACCAAGAGCAAGGGAACCGGATTTGGCCTCTCTGTGGTGCTGCGCATTGTCAAAAATTATCATGGCAGCATTCGTGTCAGCAGCATCCTGGGCAAGGGCACCTCTTTTTATCTGGAATTTCCTGTTCACAATAGTGATATCACTGAAAAGGCGGCTGGCTGATGGCGACGGTCTGTTATCAGCTGCGGGAGGTCACCTTATCGCTGGAGGAGGAGGAAAATGGGCTGGGCGCTCGAGTTGCTGAAACTCTGGGTATAAAGAGAACTCAGATTTGTCAGTGGCACATCGTTCGCCGAGGCATTGATGCGCGCCGTAAGGGGCGTATCTTGCGGGTTTATACCGTGCAATTCACCGTTGACGCGGCACTTGAAATCACGCATGGTCAACTCAACAAGCGTCTCGTGGAGGTTGAACCTACAGCAACGATTGATGTGTTCACGCCAACCGCGAGAGCCAAAAAGGTTGTTGTCGTCGGTATGGGGCCGGCCGGTCTGTTCGCTGCCCTGACTCTGGCCCGTTGTGGTCATCAGGTGTGTCTGGTGGAGCGGGGGCGTCCGGTTGAGCAACGGGTTGCCGATGTCGAGAATTTCTGGGCAGGGGGCCCGCTGAACCCGCACAGCAATGTGCAATTTGGTGAGGGTGGCGCTGGAACGTTTTCTGACGGCAAACTAACGACACGTCTGAAGCATCCGCTGACCCGGACAATCCTTGAGACTCTGGTGACGTTTGGCGCGCCTGAGCAGATTCTCAGCGAGGCCAAACCTCATGTCGGTACCGACCGTTTACGCTGCGTGTTGCTTAATTTTCGCAAAGAACTTGAGCGGCTTGGTGTTGAACTGCGCTACACGTGCTGTGTCACCGATCTGCTTGGAACTGCGCAGCATGTTCAGGGGGTGATCTTCAACCACCAGGAGGAGCTTCCGTGTGATGCTGTGGTGCTGGCAGTAGGCCACAGTGCTCGTGATACCTATGCCTGGCTTGAGCGCCGCGGTGTGGCCATGGAACCAAAACCGTTTGCAGTTGGCGTGCGCGTTGAACATCCGGCTACTCTGATCAATCGGATTCAGTATGGCATTGAGCGTCATCGCAACTTGCCGACAGCCGATTATGCATTGACTTACAATGACCGGGAGACCGGACGCGGGGTCTATTCCTTTTGTATGTGCCCCGGCGGGGAGGTGGTGCAGAGCTCCAGTGAGCCGGACAGCGTAGTTGTCAACGGCATGAGCCATTATCGCCGTGCTGGAACGTTGTCCAACAGTGCTCTGGTTGTTTCCGTGCGCCGGGAGGATTTTGCCGATGACTCACCGCTGGCTGGAGTGCGGTTTCAGCAACACTGGGAGCGGCGTGCTTTTGAATTGGCTGGCCGCGACTATCGTGCTCCAGCACAGAATCTGCTGAACTTTCTTGGTCAAAAGGGTGGTTCCGTGGTTTCCAGTTGTCGTCCCGGTGTGGTTGACGCACCCCTGGAACAGACATTACCCGATTTTGTCAGCCAAGGTTTACAGCGGGCTTTGCCCCATTTTAATCGAAAAATGCGTGGTTTCATCACGTCAGAAGCGACTCTGGTCGGTATTGAAACCCGAACCTCAGCACCGGTGCGGATTGTACGCCGCCAGGATGGTCAGTCAGCCACTTGGGCCGGATTGTATCCGTGTGGTGAAGGCGCCGGTTATGCGGGTGGGATTATGAGTGCAGCGTTGGACGGCATCCAGCAGGCACTGGCGATCCATCATTGTGACGATCATTCATCAACAGGAGACACTTGTTTTGAGTAAAGTTTTTATCGCGGATCTCAAAGAACGCGACCAAATTGACAGCCCGTTTTTGGTGCGGGATAAAATTATGGCCATGGCCAAAAACGGCAAACCGTACATGACCCTGAAACTGATGGATCGCAGCGGTGAAGTGGAAGGCCGGATCTGGGATCAGGTAGATCATTTCTCCCGTCTGTTCAACAAGGACGATTTTATCCGGGTGCGTGCCAAAGCCAGTGTCTATATGGGTAAAATGCAGTTGGTGATTCAGGATCTGGTACGGGTTGACGAATCCGAAATTTCCCTAGGAGATTTCCTCCCTGTTTCCAATCATGATCCGGCCACTATGATGGCTCAGGTCCGCGCGCTGATCGCTTCGATGACGGATGTTGACTACCGTGGGCTCATGGAGTCATTTTTTAACGATGCCGCGTTTGTCGCCCAATACCAGAAGGCCCCGGCCGCTAAAGCCATGCATCATGTCTATCTTGGCGGACTGCTCGAACATTCATTGGCCGTGGCCCATCTGGCCGATGATGTGTGCCGACGCTATCCGAGTGTTGATCGCGATCTACTGATCAGCGGCGCCTTGTTGCACGATGTCGGCAAAGTCGCGGAATTGCTTTTTGACCGCAGTTTCGATTACAGTGATGAAGGAAAGCTGCTCGGTCATATTGTCATTGGCGTAGAAATGGTCGAAGAGAGGATTCGCACTCTAGGCGCGTTTCCACGTATAAAGGCGACCCTGCTGAAACATCTGCTGTTGTCTCATCATGGGCAGTACGATTATGGTTCACCCAAGCGGCCGAAAACACTCGAAGCCGTGATCCTGAATTTCGTTGACGATATGGATTCAAAGATCAATGGTGTTCAGGCACATATCGACAAGGAAGCTCATAACGACAGTCGCTGGACAGGTTATCACCGTTTATACGATCGCTATTTCTTTAAAGGGGAGAAGCTACCCGTTGCTGAACAAGCGTTGTGTGGCGATGAAGTCGACGTACCTGCACCGGTTGCTGCACCACCGGTGACGAAGCCTATTGCCACGGAGAAAAACGCACCACGTAAGCGGCGTGAAGAAAAAACGCTCAGTGCCAGCTTGGGAGAGCAACTGGGCGGATTGAATATGGATCTGTTTGGATCCAGAGAGGAATAGTTTTATGCTCGTCGAAACTCTGGCCGTTGGGCCACTGCAGGTCAATTGTTATCTGGTGGCGTGTCCACGCACGAAACAGGCTCTGGTGATCGATCCCGGTGATGAAGGGGATCGTATTCTCGAGGTGATTGATAAACTGGGCCTGAAAGTCAAGATGGTGGTGAATACCCATGGCCATTTTGATCATGTTGGTGCCAACCATCAAATTCTGGCGGTGACAGGCGTGGAACTGTGCATGCATCGTGATGATCTGCCGTTGCTCAAAGTTGCCGCCAAACAGGCTGAAGGCTACGGTCTGCCTGCAGTGCAGTCGCCGGATCCGAAGCGTTTTCTGGAAAACGGTGACCTGGTTGAAGTGGGTGATTTGAGTTTTGAAGTGATCCACACCCCGGGCCACTCTCCCGGTGGAATCTGCCTTTATGGTGAAGGGCATCTGTTCTCCGGCGATACCCTGTTCGCCAGCTCCATTGGGCGTACGGATCTGCCCGGTGGTGATATGAATCAACTGCTCAGCCACATCCGCTCGCAATTGATGGTACTGCCCGATGCCACTGTCGTGCATCCCGGTCATGGCCCCGAATCCACCATTGGTCGTGAAAAGACCGTCAATCCGTTTCTTAACGGCGACTATTGACCGCCCATCCATGGGCTCCGTGAGCCTTTTTGCACAAGACTTTATTCTGTAGAAGGAGCTGGTGCGTTTGCGCGTGCCGGGGACGCCATGTTTAAAAACAAAAAAGTGGTTTTAGGAGTCTGTGGTGGCATTGCCGTGTATAAGGCCGTTGAGTTGTTGCGTCTGTTGGTTAAAGCCGGAGCCGATGTTTCGGTGATCATGACGCGCAGTGCTCAGGAATTTGTTACCCCCCTGACATTTCAGACGTTGTCGGGAAATCCTGTTCATACAGAACTTTTCAACCTTTATCAAGAAAAAGAGATCGGTCATATCTCGCTGGCGGACCGGGCTGATCTGTTCCTGGTGGCTCCAGCCACTGCCAATGTGATCGGCAAGGTGGCTGCCGGCATTGCCGATGATCTGTTAACCACCGCGTTGATGGCCACGCGCGCACCGGTGTTGTTTGCTCCAGCCATGAATGTCCATATGTATGAAAATCCCATCTATCAGCGCAATGAGGCCTGTCTGCGTGAGCTGGGTTATCATTTTATCAATCCTGCCGTCGGAGCGTTGGCCTGTGGGTATGAAGGGCAGGGCAAGCTCCCAGAACCCGAAGCGATCTTTTCCGCCGCCCAGGCGGTTCTGGCGCCTCAGGATCTCGCCGGGCAACACCTGCTGGTCACCGCCGGACCGACCCGCGAAGAGCTTGATCCGGTGCGTTATCTGAGCAACTATTCGTCGGGGAAAATGGGCTATGCCATTGCGCGGGCGGCGCGGATGCGTGGTGCCGACGTGGTGCTGGTCAGTGGTCCGACTTTTTTGACGCCGCCGCAAGGCGTGACCCTGATTCCGGTGGTCAGTGCTGAACAGATGCGCAAAACCGTGCTTGACGCATTGCCGAAGGCCACTGCCGTGGTCAAGTCAGCGGCCGTTGCTGATTACCGACCTGCCAGTCTGTCAACGCAGAAACTCAAAAAGTCTGACGAAGATATGACCCTGGTGCTGGAAAAAAATCCCGATATCCTTGCCGAGGTTGGGGCCGGTAAAGAGGGACGGGTCCTGGTGGGGTTTGCTGCAGAGACCCAGGATCTTCTCAAGCATGCTGCCGACAAATTGAAACGTAAGAACCTCGATCTGATTGTTGCCAACGACGTGACGCAAGCGGGAGCCGGATTTGATGTGGATACCAATATTGTTAAACTGTTGCATGCCGATGGTCACGTTGAGGCGCTGCCGCAGTTGAGCAAGGATGAAGTGGCCCACCAGTTGCTCGACCGGGTGGTTGAACTGCTCAAACAAAGAGAGGCTAAGACCGATCAGGTTTGATTCGCCAGCAGCTTGAGCAGGCGTTTGGGATCGGTGATCGCCTGGCAGAATTCCAGCTTGAGCTCCTGGATTAGCTGATCACTGTGCGAACGGGGCAGTTTACCGTCAAGCCACAGAGCATTGAGGTTGGTGCGAATCTGCTTGGCACTGTTGATGGCGCGCTCACCGGTAGGGTCGGCCTGCAGATAGGGACTGTCTTCGTCGCTGAGGATACTGACAACAGCTTGAAAGGCCAGCTCCAGATATTCCTTGCGTTCCTCTTCACCGACGACCCAGCTGGAGTGTCGATCAACGGTTTGCAACAATTTTTGCCAGCGCTGAATGCGACTGATGAGTAGCATGGAGTTGAACAACCGCTTGTTGGTGCCGAACGAAAACAACGTATTCACCAGAACCCGGCGTAACAGTTGGTCGTGTTGTTTGAAATCGAGCCAGGCGAGAAGGCGTGCTTCCTGCCAGATTTGGGCGGGGATCTGCGATTCAAATCGCAGCTCCCAATAAGCGTGATTGAGCAGCACCGTATTGTAACTGCGAATCATCTTGAACGGCACCATATAGGAATGGGCAACCGTATCGGCGGCCAGATGCGCAAGGTAGCCGTAGGCACAAGCCCGCTGGGCATCATTTTCGGCAGCGTCGAGAACCTTGAAGCCCATGTTCCAACTGTGGCAGTGCTTGAGGTAGTGAGTGTATTTTTTCCCCAGGGTGATATCGGCGCTGATACTGCCGTAAAGAAAGTCCGCTGAATAGTAGGTTAGCAGGTGTTGCAGTGCTGGCGACAGCAGCGACAGGTTCTCCAGCAGACGGTTGCCCAGCTGCAGATGAACACCAAAGCCCCATGCCCAGGCACTATCGGGCAGCAAAAGGATGAAAAGACCGGTGGTGATGGTGAGGAACGCAGTCATGGTCGCCCCTCCGGGAATGGGTACGTAACGAGAAGTCCTCATAGGTTAAGAGTAATGCCACCGTTAAAGGATGTAAAGCTGTATGCCACAGAGCTTCGAGCAAACCATGCATGAGATGTTGAGCCAGACACGGGCTGTGTTGACGGAACTGCACAGTCTTGGCGTTAACGAATTGTATCTGGAAGACCATGGTGATGTGTTGCCGTTGTGCCATGAACAACCGCAATGCCAGACGGGCCGATGTGATTGCCGCCCGCCCTCGTTGGAAGAGATTCGCCAGGAGTTGGGTGACTGTCAGCGCTGCGGCCTGGCACAGGGCCGCAAGTCGATTGTCTTTGGCAGTGGCAACCCCCATGCCGAACTGGTGTTTGTCGGTGAGGGGCCGGGACGTGACGAGGATGAGCAGGGCGTGCCGTTTGTCGGTGAGGCGGGGCGACTGCTCGAACGCATCCTGTTTGCCATGGGGCTTGACCGCGAACAGGTCTATATCTGCAATGTGGTAAAATGCCGTCCACCGCAAAATCGCAATCCGCAACCGGATGAAATTGCTGCGTGTGAGCCGTTTCTCAAACAACAGCTGGCCAGCCTGAAACCGCGGGTCATTGTTGCCTTAGGTAAATTTGCCGCCCAGACCCTGCTTCAACAACAGACGCCGATCAGTCGGTTGCGCGGCAACTGGGCCGCGTATCAGGGCATTGCGTTGATGCCGACCTACCATCCGGCCTATCTGCTGCGCAATCCCGCAGGCAAGCGGGATGTCTGGGAAGATATGAAGGCCGTGATGTCACGCCTGGCACAGGAGGATTCCCCGTGAATTTATTCAAACAGTGCCTCTGTTGCTGTTTTGTTTTAACCTGCCTGACGTCGGCGTTTGCCGAGGAACCGATTCGGGTCAGTGATGTTCATCGCCAACTGGCTGAGCGCCACCTTGAGGCCGGTCACCCCTTCTGGGCGGTGCGCTCTTACCGCCTGGCTTTGGAATCCGGTTCCGATGATCCGAATATTCACCGTAATCTGTCCCAGGTTCTCTATGATTTGGGCTTTGTCGACCAAGCTATTGAAGAGTTGCAACTGGCGATCGACAAAGCTCCAGAGGAGGATTTTCTCCACATGGAGATGGGGGTTTTCTATCTGGCAGCCGGACGCTTACCTTTGGCACACCAGGAATTCACCCGCGTGCTTGAACTCAATCCCGGTTTTTCCTATGGGTATTATTATCTTGGCGAAGTGTTGTTCCGCCTGGGGGAGTATAACCTTTCGAGTATGGCGCTGGTGATTGCCGAAAAACTCGGTTTGCCGGGATTTGATCTTGAGCGCAAATTGACGGATCTCGGCTGGGTATTGCCGGAAAAACCGTGGCATTGTGAACCGCATATTTATCATTTGCGGCGCATTACGCTGCCAACATTGACCCAGGCGCGTCAAGTGATGCAGCGCTTGGAGGATGGTGAATTATTCGAAGAGCTGGCGCGAGAGTTTTCAACGGGCAGCGAAGCCCAGTCCGGTGGTTATGTCGGTGGAATTTCTCTGACCAGTATGCCGGAAAATTTTTCCCGGGAACTGGCCGGCCGCCCCTGTTATTCACCGGCGATTTTGCTGGAGTCTAGTGACGGCTACCACATCGTTCAGCGCATTGCACCGTTTAATGGCGATGGGTGGCAAAAAAACGCTGAAAAGCAAAAGTCGCAACGGCGTGCCCAGATGGACCGCCATGCCACCCAGGACCAACAACAACCCAAACGCTATGTGCTGCTCAGTGGCGTGTTTCGCAATCACGACTACGCAGACCAAAGGGTGGCGCGTCTGCTTAAGCTGGGTATGAAAAGCTATTTGCAGACACGCGGTAGCGCTGAGCACCGGCGTTACGAGGTGATTGTCGGTCAGTTTGATGATTATGCCGAGGCGGAATTAGCCGGAAAGACCATAAAAAAGTCCGGCCTCGAGTATTACATCCGCAAAAACCAGGCGGAGTAACCTGGCTTTGCCGCAGGATTAAGCCTGGCTGCTGGCGATCCATTCGATCTCAATGTGGCATCCTTTGGGAAGGGCTGCAACCGCCACACAGGCCCGTGCCGGAGGTTTTTCCGGGAAAAAACGGCCGTAAATATCGTTGACCACAGCGAAGTCAGACATATCCGTCAGATAAATGGTGGTTTTAACCACATGACGGAACTCCAGGTCTGCTCCGGCTAATGCGGCCTGCATGTTTTTCATCACCTGCTCGGTTTCCGCGTGAATGGACTCAGTGATCAATTCGCCCGAGTGTGGATCCAAAGGGATCTGGCCGGAAAAATAAGTCATATGGTCGATCTGGACGGCTTGCGAATAAGGGCCGATGGCTGCCGGGGCCGCTTCGGTGGCGATAATCTTTTTCATCAGGACTCCTGTGAACGAAGGCAGGGGTGTTGTTGACATCTGTGAATCTGATATACCTTGAGCTAGGTATCCTTGTAAAGTGTCTTGTCTGGACGTTTAACATCGGAACAGGAGGTGAAAGCGATGTCACAGCAACAACCCCGGTTCGTATCCGCTCATGGTGGGCACAGTGGCCAATTCTGCCTGCATGCCCGAGATACCCTGGCTGAGATGGTTGAAGAGTATGCGCGGCAGGGATTCTCCTGGGTTGGGCTGACCGAGCATATGCCTCCCACCGAAGATGCCTTTCTTTATCCGGATGAACGTGAAGCTGGCTTGACAGCTCGGTATTTGCAGGATCAGTTTTCCCGCTATGTTGATACCGCCCGTCAACTTCAGCAGGAGTATCGTGATCGTCTGACATTGTTTGTCGGTATGGAGACGGAATATTATCCCGGCTCTCTCGATTTTGCCAAACAACTCAGAACAGAGTTTGGCCTCGATTATCTGGTTGGTTCCGTACACCATGTCGATGGTCGTTGTTTCGATTTCAGTCTGGCGGATTACCAGGACGCGTTTGATCAACATGGTGGCTATGAGCCGCTGTATTGTGCCTATTTCGATGCCCAGTTGGCGATGATCAACGAGCTGCAACCCGAAGTCGTGGGCCATTTTGACTTGATTCGCCTGCATGATCACGATTATCCGACCCGTTTGCAGTGCCCCGCTGTTGAACAACGCATACGACGAAACTTGCATCGGATTTCGGAATTAGGGTTGATTCTTGACTACAATGCACGGGCTTTGTTTAAAGGGGCTCAAGAGCCTTATGTCAGTGTGCCGGTGTTGCACCATGCGCTGCAACTGGGGATCGATCTTCTCCCTGGAGATGATTCTCATGGTGTTGATTCCGTCGGAGCGCACCTTGCGACTGTGATCGCCTTGTTACAGGAAGCCGGCTATCATTGCCAATGGCGTTGTCCGGCGGCACCTCAGTAAAGGATGTGATGTGATATGTTGATGAAAGAGATTCTCGACCAGGGACGAATCTCATTGAGTTTCGAATTTTTCCCACCAAAAACAGTTGTTGGTGGGGAACGGTTGTTTGACAATATTGCCGAGTTAGCTCCATTGGCCCCTTCATCGGTGAGTGTGACCTACGGAGCTGGTGGGTCCACCCGTAGTCAAACTCATGATCTCGTGTTACGGATTCATAACGAAACGGGAGTTACCGTGGTGCCACACCAGACATGTGTGGCTGCAACGCGTGATGACGTCGCGATGATTCTCGCTGAATATGAGCAAAACGGTATCGAAAATGTATTGGCTTTGCGCGGCGACCCGCCGTTGGATGATCCGGATTGGACCCCGCCCGTTAACGGTTTTGCGCATGCTATTGATCTGGTGAAATTCATCCGTGAGCGTTTTCCAGGTTTCAGTATCGGAGTCGCCGGTTTCCCGGAAGGACATCCCGAAATGCCAAACCGTTTGCTGGAAATTGATTATCTTAAACAAAAAGTGGATGCCGGAGCCGACTACATTGTCACCCAACTGTTTTTTGATAATCGTGATTTTTACGATTTTTGTGATCGCTGCTGTCTGGCCGGAATTGAGGTGCCAATTATTGCCGGTATCATGCCGTTACGTACCCGCAAAGGGATGATGCGCATGGCCGAACTGGCAGCCGGAGCACGTTTTCCGGCTCCTTTACTCAGGCGGGTCACTGAAGCAGACAGTGAAGAAGATGTTGAACAAATCGGTATCGACTGGGCCATAGAACAGGTCAAAGACCTGGTTGCCCATCAGGTCAGTGGTATTCACTTCTATACATTGAACAGTGCCACCGCGACGTGTGAGATTTTTTCCCGACTGGGCTTGCGCTGATATTGGCAGAGGACAACTGAAACAACAAAAGGGGAGTGGCGTGCCACCCCCCTTTTGTTGTTTAAATTATATTCTTTGTCTTAATCGTCTGTGCCTAAAACAACGGCAGACGCTTTAATGATGGCATACGCTGTTTTGCCTTTGGTGAGACCCAGAGCTTCGGCGGCATCTTTTGAAATAATTGAGGTGATCACCTCTCCGCCGGGCAGTTCCAGAATCACTTCCGCGTTGACTTGGCCGAGAATAATGTCTTTGATCGTGCCTTTCATGGTGTTGCGTGCGCTCAGTTTCATGGTCTTCTCCATCGCGTGAGGGGGGTAAAGCTCAATGTGTTACTGGCTCAGTCTTTTGTAACGACCTCAATGTGTAGTATAGCACTTTTCTGGGGGATGCAAGTGGTGGTGCTCAACGAATTACAAAGCCGTAGTGTTCCAGAATGTCGGAGGCTTTTTCAGTTGAGAGAAACGCTGCAAATGCGTAGGCTTCGGCGCTTTTTTCACCGCTGTGTGTCAGAGCAAACGGGTAGGTGACTTCATTATAAAGGTGTTGGGGAACGTCAAGAAGTATCTTGGCATGTTGTGCCAGAAGGGCATCGGTTTTATAGACAAACGCGCCGTCAACTTCCCCGCGGTCTGCATAAAGCAACGCCTGGCGAACATCCTTGGCAAGTACCAGCCGCGTTTGCAGTTGTTCATAGAGACCCGCGGCTTGCAGAGCTTGCTCGGCATATTGACCGGCTGGAACACTCTTCGGACTGCCAATGGCCAGGGTCTCCAACGCCAGAAGGTCATTCATCTCTTGCAACGCGACGTCAGGCCTTCCTGTAAAGACTAACGTGTTGTAGGCAAGGGTGTGTACACGTTCTTTATCGATCAGATCGTTGTCGACCAGATAAGTCATCCATTTGGGGTTGGCGGAGATATAAAGCTGCGCTGGTGCACCCTGGGCAATCTGCTTGGCCAGAGCCCCTGATGAAGCGAAGTTTGGCAGCACCGTTGTTTCGGGGTGTTGTTGTTGAAACAAAGTGATGAGCTCTTTGACGGCATCCGTCATGCTGGCGGCAACCGAGATGTTGATCGTTCCAGCCATGGATGTGGAGGAAAGCACCAGAGACAGAATAATGGCAATCAGGAAACTTCGCATGACAACTTTATCCTTTCTAAAAAAAACAGGGGAATGCTATCGTTGAGTCTGTCTTAACTCATGGGCATGGCTGATATAGCCAGCGTGGATCGGCTGATCCTTGAATGGGAGACTCTTGAACGAGCCCTCCGTCTGTGAGATATAATCATGTCATGGTGATATAAATATGTCAAAAGAAAACTTTGTCCTTCAAAATACCATTCGCGCAAAACGGGAGGGCCTGGGATGGTCGCAGCAGGATCTGGCCGATCGGGCTGGGTTGTCGCGAACCGGTATCAGTGCCATTGAAGCAGGGCGGCTGATCCCTTCCACCGCTGCCGCTCTCGCATTGGCTTCAGCCTTTCACTGTCGTGTCGAAGATCTTTTCGTCTTGGCCGGTAAGGATACCGCCCAATGGGCCTGGCCGCCCACGCAGGACCCGGTGCGCTACTGGCGCGCCATGGTGGGGTCGCGCCATCTGTTGTATCCTGTCGAACACAGTCCGATGGGGATGGTGCCTCATGATGGTGTGTGTCGTGACGGCAAATGCGTCGATCACCCGTTTGCTGAACCGGTCAGGACGCTGGTGATTGCCTGTTGTGATCCGGCGGTGGGTCTGTTAGCCGCCGAGTATGCCCGCCAGACGCCGTTCCGTATGGTGGTGTTGCAACGTTCCAGTCGTACCGCTCTGGAGTTACTGGAACAGGGCCTGATCCATGTTGCCGGTATTCATTTGTGTAAATCGGATGAGGAGCAGGGCAATCGTCAGGCTGCCGCCCAAATCCTTCACTCTGATTTTCATCTGGTGCGAATTGCCGATTGGGAAGAGGGCCTGGCTCTGTCTCCGGGGTTGGCGCAGAATGGTGCTGGCGCGATCCTGAAAGCCGATATGCGCTGGATTGCCCGTGAGGAGGGCTCGGGTGCCCGGCAGGTTCTCGATGAATTGCACGAAAATAATTTTGTTCCCACCCATACGGTTAATGACCACAGTGCCGTTGCTCTGGCGATCCGTAGCGGTTTTGCTCAGGCGGGTGTCTCATTGCGTCTGGTGTGTGACCAACAGAATCTTGATTTTATTTCCGTGCGCCAGGAAGCGTATGAATTCTGTATTCTCGACGCGGCCATGTCTGACCCACGCATTACGGCTCTGGTTGAGGTGATCCGTTCACCGCAATACCGCAAAATTCTTTCGGAGCTGCCCGGCTATGAAAGTCGTCGTACCGGTGAGCTTGCTCCGGTACGTGATGATTGACGATGCCCACATCCCTCTGCTGTGATTGTTTATGATTCGGGGCTGTTCTTCTTCTGGGAGGACAGCCCCGAATTGCTTTGCGCTGATTGATTCTCCTTGTCTGCTGTTGTGATCTCTTTGGTAAGAGCACGAAAAAATCGTATTGACATCATGCTGGCTTGGTGACATGATCGTGTCACGTACTGGGTTTTCTCGCCAATGGTGCCTGTGTATCCCTGCCGAGGCTATGGCAGCCTCGACCGTAACTATCCGACTATCTACGTTGTCTCAGATCGCATTTGTCCAAAGTGGCTGAATAGAACCACATCAAATTGGGTCACGTCTGCTGGGGTGGATGACAGAATCGTGTCGTTTGCTTTGCTGGCGCTGTCCATTGTTATGGAGGAGTAGGAGTAGCTCGTATGAATGTATTGAAACGCTGGACACAAGTACTTGGTGTTATTGGATGTATGTTCTGGCCGATGTCAGCAGTTGGTCAGGGCTCTGCAACCGAACTGGGGCCACTGGTTGTTACCGCAACGCTGGCGGAGAAAGCGGTAGATCAGGTGCCGGGGGCTGTGGAAGTGCTCGATCAACAGCAACTGGTTGAAACCGGTGCGGAAACCGTCTCCGAAGCGCTGTTGTACGCGACCGGGGTGATGCTGATAACTGCGGAAGGGCGCAATGTCGGCACCTCCATCCGCGGCATTGGCCGAAATCACACCCTGGTGATGCTTGATGGCCGCCGCTTGGCGGGAAGCTTTAAAGCGCAAATGGATGTGGCACAGTTACCGGTGACCATGGTTGAACGCATCGAAGTGGTACGTGGTCCGGCCTCGGCTTTGTACGGCAGCGATGCCATTGGCGGTGTGATCAACATCATCACCCGACAGCCGACAGCCCAGACTGAAGCCGGTCTCGATGTGCGTGGTGGCTTCGGTCCCTCCGCAGAACACCTTGGTCAAATCTATGTCGGTGGCGGTAGCGAAAACATCCAGGCCAATTTAGGCGTGGCGCGCAGTGTTAAGGATGATTGGGATGGTGACAGTGCGTTGCCGGACGATGTCGATGAAACCTCATTGAACAGCGTGCTGGGACGTGCCAACGTAAACATCGGCCCGAAGCAGCAGTTGTTGTTCGGTGGGGAATATGGCCATTTTGAACGCGATGGCGGTCGTTATTACCAGAATATCAATAGACGTTATGATGCCGATGACCGCCGCTGGGGAGGATTTGCCGAATATCACCTGAATCAGGGGGAGCCGCTCTCTGCCATGGTGCGAGGTTACGCCAGTCAATATAAAGCCACCTCGTCTTTTGATCCGCCTACGTCAAAAAGTGAGGAACGGCGGCGGTTGATTCAGGGGGAGGGCCGGGTGACTTACTCGACTTCTAATCGGTTTATTCTCACCAGTGGCGGGGAAGTTCGCGAAGACAGTCTCAAAGTCGGCGGCATGGATCACAATGAAGAGAAGGTGCTCAACAGTGCCTTGTTTACCCAGGCGGATTGGCGGATCACGCAACAGCTTAACCTGGTCGCTGGCGTGCGCTTTGACCACCACGAAGATTTTGGTGGTCACCTGACACCACGGGCGACACTGACCTGGCATTATGATCACGGTCGGGTGTGGATCGGTTATGGTGAAGGATTTCGGGCACCGAATCTCAATGAACTGTATGTGACCTCTATCCTGAAAAAAGGTTTTGAAACCTATCAAAATAATGAAGATCTTGATGAAGAGACCTCTCAGAGTTATGAAGCCGGAACCAGTTTCCACTGGGGGCGTTTCCGCAGCCAGTTGGTGGTGTTCCGCACGGATCTGGATGATTTGATTGCCGCACAGTTGCAGTCTGCAAGTGGTAAATACAAAACGTTCACCATGGTCAATATCGATGAAGTACGCGCCGAAGGGGTGGAGTTTGAAAGCTCCGTAGCATTGCCCGGTGATGTGCAACTGTCCGGACAGTTCAGTTATGTTGATACCGAAGACCGCCAGACCCATGACGAACTTGCCGATGAGCCGCGTTGGAAAAGCGGGGTGACGCTTGCCTGGTTAGACCCTTATTGGGGCGTGATGACTCAAGTGCGCTGGCTCTATTTCGGGACGTCTGAAGATGGCGAGAGCAATGAACAGGATGCGTATCAGCTTACCCATCTTCATGTCGAAAAAGATCTGACCGCAAGCCTGACTTTGTATGGTGGGATTGATAATCTATTTGATGAAGAGCACGATGATTTCACTTTATCGCCGCGGGGTTATTACCTGGGGGTGAAGTGGGTGTTTTAGTCGTGCCAGCGCGGTTGCTGTTGGGCCTGTTGATCGTTCTGGTGATGGTTGTGCCGGCTTCGGCGCGTGACGTCGTTGATATGGCGGGGCGCAGCGTCACGGTTCCCGACCATATCGATCGCGTGGTCGGCTGTGTGGCCCCAGTCAATTGGATGATCTACGCGGTTGCCCCGATGAAGCTGGCTGCCTTTACCTCACGTCCTTCAGATACGGACTGGCAGATTCTTGATCCGCGGCTTAAACAGCGCCCGGTGATTGGCAGTTTTCTCGGTGGTCAGGGCGTCAATCGTGAGACCTTGCTGGCCATTGATCCCGATGTCGTGATTTTCTGGGGAGATGGTCGGTCACCGGTCGTTCAGCGTTGGTTGCGTCAGCTCGACCAATGGCACATTCCGGTGGTTTTTGTCGCCATGGATCGTCTTCAAGACTATCCGGCCACATTGGAATTTTTGGGCCACTTGTTGGGGGAGCCGCAGCGTGGACTTAAACTGGCACGCTATGGGCGTTGTGTTCTGGAACAGGTCGCCACGACTGTGGCGACCATCCCGGTATCCCAGCGACGTCGAGTGTATTATGCCCAGGGCAATGACGGGTTGGAGACAGAACCTGAGTACTCCTTTCATGCTGAGTTGATTGGGCTCGCCGGTGGTTGCAATGTCCATAAAGGCGTCCTGAAACAGCGACGTGGTCGAGACAAAATCACCCAGGAACAGGTGCTGATGTATAACCCCGAGGTGGTTATTACAGCGCAGCGAGATTTTTATGAGCACGCTGTTGACATGCCAACGTGGCAACAGGTTCAAGCCATTCAGAGTGATCAGGTGTTGATTATTCCCGACCATCCACTGAACTGGTTTGATCGGCCTCCCTCCATGATGCGATTTCTCGGCCTGCAATGGTTGGCTCAGAGCCTTTACCCGCAGGCGGTCCACTTGGATATGGTTGAAACAACACGCCATTTCTACCAATTGTTTTTTGGCCTCACTCTGAGTGACGAAAAGGTACGTGATATTCTTGATGGTACGCCCTGACCAAAAACGGCTGCATGGGAATAGCGTGGGCAAAAAGCTCTTCATTATTAATGTGACCTATCCATTTTTGCCCTGTTTTTTCACGGGAATTCTCCAGGGTTCTTTTCGGGGGCGAAACGCTAGATATCGGGAAAAACTGATTAATATCGATTTTATTCATAAATAATAAAAGAATGAATGTTCTTTGATTTCCAGGATTGCGTCCCCTTGCCACTTCTGATAATATCGGCAATTCCTATTAAAACATTGCTGTCAGGAGATGCGTGTGGATATTCGCCGACTCGAAGTTTTTTGCAAAGTTGTTGATCTTGGAAGCTTTACCCGGGCTGCCGAAGCGGCACTGCTGTCGCAGCCGTCGGTCAGTGAGCATATCCGGACGTTGGAAGAGCACTACAACGAGAAATTGATTGATCGCCTCGGACGTCGTGCCCAGCCAACCCATGCCGGAAAAATTCTCTATCAATATGCCCGTCGGATTATTCAGCTTAAAGATGAAGCGGATCAGGCGATCAAGCAGTTTCAGGGCAACCTGTCCGGAAAACTGGCTGTTGGTGCCAGTACCATTCCCGGCGCCTATCTGCTGCCGACGATGATTGACAGCTTTAAATCATCGTATTCCAGTATCGAGCTGATGCTGAAGATCTCCGGCACGACGGCGGTGGTTGAAGATATTCTCAAGGGGACGCTTGAACTGGGATTGATCGGTACTTTGTGGAAAGATCAGCGCGTTGAGTGTGAAGAGATGTTTTCCGATGAATTGGTCCTGACCGTTTATCCTGATCATCCCTGGGCAAAAAAGTCGTCGGTGTATCCCGGTGAATTGCTTGAGATGCCGTTTATTCTCCGTGAGCCCGGATCGGGCACCCGTATTGAGATGACGCAAGGGCTGAAAAAAGCCGGCGTTGAAGTGCCTCATTTTCAGGTTGTTGCCGAGGTGGGCAGCAATGAGGCGGTGCGCCAGGGCGTTCGCTCACGTATTGGCGTAGCGATCCTGTCATCGTTGTCGGTGGCTGAAGATGTCGAACGGGGCAGTCTGGTGACGGTTCCGATTGAGGGCGTCAGCATGCCACGCTCCTTTTACCTGGTTCAGCGGCGTAACCGTCAGCTCAGTCCGCTGGCCACAGCGTTTTACAATCACCTTAAAGAACATTGTTGAGTCGCTGATCCCGTCAAGGGCTGTGCTCAACAGCGGGGTACTTCTCTTTCGGGCTGTCGTATTTATTGCGGCAGCCCGAGTCGTTTGATCTTCTCTACCAGCGTGGTGCGGTTGATGCCGAGCATGGCGGCTGCACGCGCTTTGATGCCCTGACTCATCTCTAAGGCCTGACTGATCCAGTGTCGTTCAATCTCCTGAATCTGTTTCGGCATATCGACGCCATCCGCCGGTAGCGTGTAGAGGTTCTGCTCGGACATGGTCGGCGTATGTTTGCCGGTGATATGGGGGGGCAGGTCCTGCAAGGTGATCTGCGGGCCATCGCTCAAAGCCACAGTGCGTTCAATGACATTCTCCAGCTCACGGACATTGCCCGGCCAGTCGTAGTTTTCCAGAACCTGAAGAGCCGCACTTTCCATGGGCATCAACGACCGATTCATATAGCGGCAGCTTTTCTGCAGAAAGTGACGGACCAGTAACGCAATATCCTCACTGCGCTGGCGCAAGGGGGGCAGTGTAATGGGAATGACATTGAGTCGGTAAAATAAATCTTCCCGGAAATGGCCGTCACGAACCATCTGTTCCAGGTCCGCGTTTGTTGCCGAGATCACCCGTACGTCCAGCTTGATGTTACGGTTGCTGCCCACCGGTTGGACTTCCTGTTCCTGAAGAACACGTAATAGCTTTAACTGCAGGTGAACCGGCATGGTGCCGATCTCATCAAGAAAAATAGTGCCGCCATTGGCTTGCTCGAATTTACCGCATTTGTTGGCGATTGCACCGGTGAAAGAGCCACGGAGATGGCCGAACAGTTCACTTTCGAGCAGGTCGGCGGGGATGGCACCACAGTTGATGGGGACAAACGGTTGATCTTTACGTGGCCCGTTAAAGTGGATCGCCTTGGCCACCAGCTCCTTGCCGGTCCCGGATTCCCCGAGAATCAGCAATGAGGAATCCGTGTGCAACACTTTCTGCATGCGCGAGAAAACCTGCTGCATGGTCATGCTGGTGCCAATGATGTTGTCAAAGGTATAACGGCCACGCAACTGTTGACGCAGAAAGCGGTTCTCGGCGACCAGTTGCAGCTTTTCCTGAGCTTTGTCGAGAATGACTTTGAGTTTATCGAAATTGAGTGGCTTGGTGATGTAGTCGAATGCACCGTATTTCATGGCTGTGACCGCCGACTCAGCTGATGAGTTGCCCGTGACGAGGATGACATTGATCTCGGCATTGTGCTCCTTGACCCGTTTGAGAATTTCCAGTCCATCCATGCCTGGCAGGCGCAGATCTGTGATGACAATTTCAAATGGAGTTTTGGGCAGAAGCTCTAACCCCTGTTCTCCGGAAAGAGCGGTTTCGACGGAGTAGCCGGATTTTTTCAGCAATAAGCCGAGTGTTGCACAACTTTGTTCGTCATCGTCAATCAACAGGATTGAACATCTCTTATCCATAGTTCCTCCACCATAACAGTCCGATGCTGCTTGGTCACCCTTTGTTTCCGGTTGGTTCATGACGAAGCGTCATTTTTTTGACTGGCAGAATACCACGATTTGAAAAAAACAGGCAAGTCACTGTCGTTGTTTATTTGTGCGACGTTTTTTGTGGGCAGATGCATGATCGGCAAACTTTAGTACACTTAAAAACTGTGGTTGCTCAGAAGAAAAAAACGTTTTCAGACAAACGTTGATTTTTTCTAAAAATGATTTTTTGCTCGGTTCGAATAACTGTTGTGATATCTGGTATCTTCGGTGTTTTCAGGTACCATTTCACCATGTGTGTTAAAAATAGAACAATATTATGCCTTGACAAAACACCAGGGGTTCTGTTTAGATGTGCGCTGATCGGACCTTGTAAGTATTCGAAATAACAGCACTTTTTAAGTAAGACTAAAAAATATCACGAATTTTTCTTCGTGAATAAAAATGGGATGGAACTCCGAATTCTATCAGGAGGAGAGTATGGCAGTAAAACAGTTCAAGAAAATTATGGCCGCCAACCGCGGCGAGATTGCGATCCGGATTTTTCGCGCGTGTACCGAGCTGGGTATCAGCACCGTCGCCATCTATTCCGAAGAGGACAAACTGTCGCTGCATCGCTACAAAGCTGATGAAGCGTATCAGATTGGTAAAGGGAAAGGGCCGATTGACGCTTATCTCGGCATTGAAGAAATTGTCGAGTTGGCGCGCCAGAAAGGGGTCGATGCTATTCACCCCGGTTATGGCTTTTTGTCCGAAAATCCTGAATTTGCCGAGGCGTGTGAGCGCGCCGGTATTACCTTTATCGGTCCCACGGCGGAGATTCAACGTCGGCTTGGGAACAAGGTGGCTGCGCGTCATGTGGCCCTTGAAGCCGGTGTGCCGGTGGTGCCCGGCACTGAAGATCCGGTAAAAACCGAAGAGGAAGCTCTGCTGTTTGCCAAGGGGTGCGGTTATCCGATTATGGTCAAGGCCGCTTCCGGTGGTGGTGGGCGCGGCATGCGGGTGGCACGCAACAAAGATGAGCTGCTTGAAGGGCTGAAGTCGGCGGCTTCAGAGGCACAAGCAGCCTTTGGTGACGGTACCGTTTTCCTCGAAAAATTTATTGAAAATCCCAAGCACATTGAAGTGCAGATCATGGGCGATAGCCACGGCAACATCGTTCATTATTTTGAGCGGGATTGCTCGATTCAACGTCGCCACCAAAAGGTGATTGAGCTGGCACCATCCCCCTCTCTGTCACAGGAAAAACGCGAAGAAGTGTGCTCCCATGCCATGAAGATTGCCAACGAAGTCGGTTATCTCAATGCCGGAACCGTTGAGTTTCTCATGGACAACGAGGGCAAGTTTTACTTTATCGAAACCAACCCGCGTATTCAGGTTGAGCATACCGTCACCGAGTTGGTAACCATGCGCAACCTGGTGCAGACCCAAATTCGCGTCGCTGAAGGCTACAAACTGTCTGATCCTGAAATCGGTGTCGAAAAGCAGGAAGATATTGAGCTGCGCGGCTATGCTATTCAGTGCCGTGTCACCACCGAGGATCCGGCCAATAACTTTGCGCCGGATTTTGGCACCATCAAGGCTTATCGTACCGCCGTTGGTTTTGGTGTGCGTCTTGACGCGGCCAACGGCTACTCCGGCTCACGCATCACCCCGCATTACGATTCGCTGTTGGTTAAGGTCTCCACCTGGGGACTGTCGTTTGTCGATGCCTGCCGCACCATGAACCGTGCGTTGCAGGAATTTCGCGTGCGTGGTGTGAAGACCAATATCGGCTTTTTGGAGAACGTCGTCACCCACGAGCCGTTCCTCAAAGGGGAGTGCAACACCTCCTACTTGGATAACCATCCGGAACTGTTCGATATTCAGGAGAAAAAAGACCGCGCTAACAAGCTGCTTCATTATATCGGCCATGTGTCGGTGAACGGTTATCCCAATATCAAGAAGCGTTTGCATTTCAGGGATCTGCATGAGGCGGAGCTGCCGCACATTCAGCCGGAAGCGATTCGCCCGCGCGGCACCCGTGACATCCTGATGGCCAAGGGGCCACAAGGTCTGGCGGATTGGGCGCTGAATGAGAAGCGTCTGCTCCTGACTGACACCACCATGCGCGATGCCCATCAGTCGCTGTTGGCGACCCGCGTGCGGACCTATGACATCGATAAAATTGCCGAGGCGACCAGCCATCTGGCCGGTGGTCTGTTCTCCTTGGAGATGTGGGGTGGAGCGACCTTTGACGTGTCGATGCGCTTTTTGACCGAGGATCCCTGGGAGCGTCTTGATCGTCTGCGCACCAAGATTCCCAACCTGTTGTTTCAGATGTTGCTGCGTGGCTCCAATGCGGTGGGTTACACGAACTATCCCGACAATGTGGTTGAAGACTTTGTTGAAAAAGCCGCTGCTGGCGGTATTGATGTGTTCCGTATTTTCGATTCGCTGAACTGGACCAAAGGGATGCGTGTTGCCATGGAGGCGGTGCAGAAGAACAACGCCATCTGTGAAGCCGCCATGTGCTACACCGGTGATATTACCGATCCCAAGCGCGACAAGTATCCGCTCGAATACTACGTTAAGATGGCCAAAGAGCTGGAGAAGATGGGCGCTCATATCCTTGGTATCAAGGATATGGCCGGCCTGCTTAAGCCGTTTGCTGCTGAGAAACTGATCAAGGCGTTGAAAAACGAGATTGGTATTCCGGTGCATCTGCATACCCACGACACCTCCGGTAACGGCGGCACCATGTTGTTGCAGGCGGCTCAAGCTGGTGTGGATATTGTCGATACGGCATTGTCTTCCATCTCCGGGTTGACGTCACAGCCGAGTATGAACGGTTTGCTGTCGACCCTCGAAGGCACCATCTGGGACCCGGCGGTCGATAACGAAGGCATGCAGACTCTGGCCAACTATTGGGAGACAGTACGCACCTACTACGAGCCGTTTGAATCGGAGTTGCGTTCCAGTACCGCCCAGGTGTACTACCACGAGATTCCCGGTGGTCAGTATTCCAACTACAAGCCGCAGGTTGAGGGCCTTGGTCTCGGCCATCGCTGGGAAGAGTGTAAGCGCATGTACCGTGAGGTCAACGATATGTTCGGCGACCTGGTCAAAGTAACCCCGTCCTCTAAGATCGTTGGCGACATGGCCATGTTCATGGTGCAGAATAATCTGACACCGCAGGATGTTATGGAGCGCGGCCATGAGCTGACCTTCCCGCAGGGTGTGGTCGACTTCTTCAAAGGGATGCTCGGCCAGCCGTACGGCGGTTTCCCTGAGGAGCTGCAGAAGATTATCCTCAAGGACGAGCAGCCGTTTACCCACCGTCCTGGTGAGTTCCTCGAGCCGGTGGATTTTGCCGCCAAGAAAGAGGAACTGGAGAAGAAGGTCGGTCATCCGGTGCTCGACCGCGATGTGTCTTCCGCTGTGTTGTACCCCGGTGTGTTCGAGGAGTTTGACCGTCATCGCCAGGATTACAGCGATACCTCGGTATTGCCGACCCCGGTGTACTTCTACGGTCTCGATGTTGGTGATGAAGTGAGCATCGAAATCCAACCGGGTAAAACGCTGATTGTCACCCTGACGGCCATTAGCAAAGTGCATGAAGACGGTACTCGTAATATCTACTTTGAACTCAACGGTGAGCCGCGCCAGATCAAGGTCAAAGACCTGTCTGCCGAGACCGACGAGAGCGAGCACGTCAAGGCGGAAAAAGGCAATGATCGTGAGGTCGGTGCCCCGATGCCGGGCAAAATTTTCAAGCTCAATGTTGGCGTTGGCGATGAAGTGAAAGAGGGCGACACCCTGATCGTCACTGAAGCGATGAAGATGGAAACTAACATCAAGGCCAAGATTGACGGTTTAGTCAAAGAGGTGCTTTATAAAGAGGGCGATCAGGTGCAGCAGGACGACCTGCTGGTTGTACTCGAATAGTTTCACTCCATATGCAGATCTGATTCAGGCCGGGTTTTTTTGAACCCGGCCTTTTTTTTATGGTATGACAGACACATATAATTATTTGATTTTCTACTCTGGGATTCGACATGGTTGAGAACAACACACTTCAAAGGAACCACGTTTATGGTGATTTATTCACAAGACACCGCCAGTTTCGATGTCGATCCGCAATGTGGCTTTACGCCGCTGTGTCCCGATGAATTGCCCGTTGCTGACGGCGATGCCATTGTTAACGAGCTGAATGCCCAGGCCGGCTATGCCCGGCTGCGGCTGGTCAGTAAAGACTGTCATCCTGCCCAAGCCCCATGGATTGCGACAACACCGCAAGAGATTCTTCAACCCGTTGGCGTAGATTATCCTGATCTTGATGTTAAATGGCCGGCCCATTGTGTGGTTGGTACGCGGGGTAACCAGTTGATCCCCGGTCTGCCTGCGGAACAGGATTATGATCTGGTGGTGGAGAAAGGGATGGACCCTGTCAAGCATCCTTACGGGGCCTGCTATCATGACTTGAGCGAACAGACCAGCACCGGAGTCATTGAGTGGCTGCGTGACCACGGCATCCACTGTGTGGTGGTCGGCGGTCTGGCAACTGATTTCTGCGTCAAAACCACAGCACTGCAATTGGCACGCAATGGCTTCACTGTGGTGGTCAACCTGGCAGCCTGCCGTGGTGTGGCTGAAGAGAGTTCCGCCGCTGCGTTGGAAGAGATGCGCCAGGCCGGAGTCGTGCTGATTGCCGCCAGCCGTGAACTGGAGGCGGCATGAGTCCACGCATCACTGACCAGCCTCTGATTCACAGTCTTCTCGATACCGACCTGTATAAAATAAGCATGTTGCAGGCGTTTTTTCATGCCCCGGAATTTCGCACCGTATCCGTGGAGTGGAAGTTCGCCTGCCGTAATGATCACGGCTTTGATCTGACCACGTTGCGCGAGGATGTGCAGTGGCAGTTACAACAGGTGTGTTCGCTTCAGTTTACTGACGAGGAACTGGATTATCTCGATCAATTCCCTTTTTTTACCCACGATTTCATCGAATTTCTGCGCATTTTCCATCTCGATATGCGCTTTGTGTCTCTGGCCGTTGTTGAGGGGCAGTTGGATATCCGTTTCCGTGGCCCGCTGCTGCATGTGACCCTGTTCGAGATTTGCACCTTGGCAATTATCAGTGAACTGCATACGCTGGCGCATTACGGCGGCGTTGATCTGGATGTGGCCCGCCGGCGCCTCGAAGAGAAGATCGACCAGCTCAAGGCACCCGGACCGATGCCGGGATTTCACTTTGCCGATTTCGGCACCCGGCGTCGTGCCAGCCGCGCCTGGCAGGAGGAAGTGGTTTGCCGCCTGCATGAAGCATTACCCGACTATTTTACCGGTACCAGTAACCTGGATCTGGCGCGCCGTTATAACCTGATGCCGATCGGCACCATGGCCCACGAATGGTTTCAGGCCTGGCAGGCTGTGACCCGTTTGGCCGATGCCCAGAAGGCGGCGCTGGAAAGCTGGGTGCGGGAATACCGCGGGCGTCTCGGCATTGCTCTGACCGATTGTTACAACATGGATGCGTTCATGCGCGATTTTTCCGATCCCTATTTTGGCAAATTGTATGATGGTCTGCGCCATGACAGTGGCCCACCCATCGAATGGGGTGAAAAAGCCATTGCCATGTATCAGGCTATGGGGATCGACCCGCTGTCGAAGACCCTGGTGTTTAGTGACAGCCTGACCTTTGAACGGATGCTGGAAATTTACCAGTATTTCAATGGCCGCGTGCAGGTCTCGTTCGGGATTGGTACCATGCTGACCAACGATATCGGTCAACCGGCTCTGAACATGGTGATCAAAATGGTGGCGGCTAACGGCAAGCCGGTGGCAAAAATCTCCGATGAACCGGGCAAGAGCATGTGCGAAGATGCCGGATATTTACGTTATCTGGCGTCGGTGTACGACATTGAGCTGAACCTGTAACACACCGGATGAAAGAGACGATATAAAACATGATGGACAATGACCGTTTACGTCGTATCTCCCTCTATTCTGTCGGCCTGTTTCTGGCGATCAGTGCCCTGTTTGCCATTATTACCGTGATCAGCGGGTCCTTTGGCGCGTTTGAAATTCGCGTGCTGGTGACAACCACGGTGATTGCCGGAGCCAGCATCTGTTCGTTGTGCTGCAGTGCCTATCTGGTTGCCACGCAAAGGCGCTGGCCCGCTGTCAGCGGGATTGTCCTGGCTATGATCGCTGCCGTTCTTGGTATTTATGGTGCCTGGGGAGATGTTGATGTCGACACCTACTGGCGTAGCGTCGGCATCTTTACGGTGTGGGCGATTGGCTTTGCTCATGCGCTGGCCCTGTTAATGGTGCGGTTGGAGCCCCATTTTCAGTGGTTGCGTGTCTCTACCGTTGTGACCATTAGTGCCAATGCCCTGGTGTTTACCACCATGATTGTCACCGGTTATGATGACGATGCGGTCTTCAAGCTAATTGCCGTTCTGTCGATTCTTGCTGCTCTGGAAACTCTGTTGATTCCGATTATGGCCAAAATCAGTGCACGTCGCGAGCGGACGAAAACCACGCCGGACCTGGAGTTGTTTCGTCAAGAAGGGGGCGGATATTGTGATCGCCATGGACGGCACTATGCCGTGCAACTGTTGGATGATGGCGTGGAGGACTCCTCCCACGGGCGTTTATGAAGATTGCGTACGTGTGCAGTCGGCCGTTTGACTGGCTGGAGATTCACGATGACGGCTCAGCCTTTGTCTGCTGTCCGGCCTGGTTACGGCGTCCTGTTGGTAATTTGCTGACCACCCCGTGGCGTCAGGTGTGGAACGGTGCCGTGGCTGTTGAATTACGCAAAACCGTTATCAATGGCACCTTACATAACTGCAGCGCCCGACGGTGTCCGTTTCTCGCTGCGATCACGTCTCCCGTGGCTGTTGCTGATCAGTGTGATGATGCGCACCTGCTGGAGGACATTCGTCAGAAAAATACCTGCCTGAAACATGGTCCGAACACGTTGAATCTGAGTTTTGATCCGCGCTGCAATTTGACCTGCCCCAGTTGTCGTCATCAGCCCCCTGTTCTGGATGATTCGGCTCTGGCGAGGATTGATTGTCTGGTGCGGCTGGTGGGTGACGAGCTGGCACCGGACGTCGAGGAGTTGCGTCTGAGTGGCCACGGCGATCCGTTTGCTGCCGCCGGTTACCGGCAGATTCTCAATCAGGTCAGTGCAACGACATTTCCCCGTTTGCAGCGGTTGCATCTCCATTCCAACGGCCTGTTATGGACGCCGCAACGCTGGGTTGAACTGGCCCACCTTCATTCCTATTTGACCTCCGCCGAGATCTCCATCGATGCTGCTGATGTGACGGTTTATGCTGAGAACCGCGGCGGGGATTTCAATCTGCTCTTGGAGAATCTGGCCTTTATCCAGTCCTTGTCCATCGACCTGTTGCTGAGCTGCGTCGTGCAACTCAACAATTACCACCAGATGAGCGATTTTGTTCATTTGGCCCGTCGATTCGGTGCACGCAGCTATTTCAGCCCTCTGATCAATTGGGGTACCTGGAGCCGGGCCGAATATCAACGCCGGGCGGTTCATCTGTCGGAACATCCTGATCATCAGGCGTTTTGTGAGGCGCTGGCCCAGGTGGCCACTTTGCCGGATGTAGATGTCGGAGCGTTGTCTGTTGTTCTTGCTTGAGCCTCAGGACATTAAGATTGAATAGCGCGCAATAGCCTAGCCGCGCACCATGCTCTCCCGTTCCGCCGCGGCAGCCCGCGTTATGTGGGCACCAACTGTGAGAACAGATGGTGTTTGTCGGAGCAATCAGTTCCAGGCAGAGGACCACAAAAGAATAAAGTTTAGGCCAAAAGTAGACAGAATGCTATGGCTAACGCTAAAAAGATCAAGATTGCCGGCTTTGCTGGTACCCACCAGAAAAAATTTATCCGTTGTGTAACTCCTGATGATCTCCCTGCGAACCTTGAGCTATGACACATAGGGACGGGGCTTGAGGCATACGGTGTGCCTTGAACGCTTTTTCCTGGACAAGGATGTAACAGACAGGAGTGACTTATGCAACGCTATCAACAAGGTCAATTCGGAGATGGTTCCCGCCGTGCTTCTTTGGGGCTGCTGGCCGTTGTACTGCTGGTGATGGTTGGTTGGGTCGATCAGGCGACGGCTTTTCAACGTCAGGTGACTCGTAGTGGTGCCAGTGGCAACTCGGCCACACGTACCAATACCGTGAATCGAACCGATCAGGGCTATCAGCGGGATATTGTGCGCCAGGGGCCGCAGGGGTACAGCACCTCAAAATCAACACAAGGGCAATGGGATGCCGACAGCGGCACATGGAGTCGGCAAACAACCGCGACCAATGCCAACGGTCAAAGTGCCACAGCTTCACAATCTCTGACCCGGACGGACAGCGGTTACAGCCGTTCGAAAACCGTTACCGGCCCAGAGGGCAACAGTGCGACGAAAACCGTTGAAGGGTCCTGGGATCCTGAAACCAACACCTGGACAAAAACAGTCAGCGGTGGAGGGAATTGATGATGAATGATTCTCTTAACACGCTACGGCGCTTTTGCCCTATCGAACGCAGTTACCTGGTGATTGTTCTGCTAGCGCTACTTCTGTCGTGTATCCTGTTCACCAAGGCGCATGCGCTCTCTTCAAGGCAGCGTCCCATGGACATGCTCTACAACGCTGCAGACAGTGACGGTAACGGCTTGATCAGTGAAACTGAATGGCATACGGTGATGCAGAAGCGCTTTGAAGAGATTGATACCAATAACGACAGTCAGGTGTCACTGGAAGAGATGGCCGCCAGTCGTGAGACGGCAAAACAGCGCTTCCGGGCGATGCGTCAATCCGGAGGGGCTCGTTGAGCCGGACAACCACCATGGATGCTGTGTTGTATGAATCAGCGCCGGTTGCAAGGGACATGAACATGAAATCAAACAGTGTACAGGCCTGTCGGGAACAAGAGGATGATCGACAGATTATCCGTCAGGTCCTTAATGGCCAGACTGACATGTTTGAATCGTTGATGACCCGCTATCAAAACTATGTCTTCAAAATTGTCTCGGGGATTCTGCCCAACGACGTGGTGGAGGAGACGGCTCAGGATGTGTTTATCGAAGTATTTCGCTCGCTGGCCAAATACAATGACCAGATGCCGTTTAAAAAATGGTTGGCCGGGATTGCCGTCCATCGCAGCTATGATTATTGGCGACGCTATTATCGTTCAAAAGAGGTCCCGCTGAGTTCTTTGACACCGGACCACCAGGACTGGATCGACGGGGTGATTTCACATCATGCCACGGAACAGTTTAACCGTGGTGAGGCCAGAGATGAAGCCCGTGAATTACTTAAGTATGCTCTGGCCGAATTATCGGAAAAGGATCGGATTGCCTTGACTCTGGTTCATCTGGAGGGGCTGACGGTGAAGGAGGCTGCAAAAGTTCTTGGTTGGAGTGCAATCAATGTGCGGGTGCGCACTCATCGTTCAAGAGAAAAAATGCGGCAGAAACTGGCCCCTTTAGTTCGTGGGGAGGGAAGAAATGACGGATAAAAATCTGGAAAAACTTGAGGACGGTTTGCGGCGTGCCTACCTTCAGTCCGATTCACCGGTTCATCCTGGTGACGGCTGGCAGCAGCAGGTGATGAAAAAAATTGCCGTAGAGACGATAGAGAAGCCGGAACCTTTTTCGCTGCCGGCTCTGTTCAGCGGAGCCGGCAACCTGTTCGATGTGTCACCGCAGCAGGTGTGGGGATTCGCGACCGTGTGCACACTGTGTGCGGTTGTTGTGGGTGCTGTGGCGTTTTATTCCTCTGCCGGCATGGATTACGACATGTTCGCCATGATTGTCGAAGATCCGGTGTTTGAAACGCTGGCGTTGCTGACTTTATAACTGTGGGAAGGGTGTGAGTCATGATGACAAGATGGAAATTGTGGATCGTCATGGTCGTGGTCTTTGTGGCCGGGATCTGTGTCGGTGTCGGTGGGACAGGGTTGTTCCTGCGCCATAAGGTGACGACTGTGGTAGAGCAAGGGGCACCGGCCATCTCTCAACTTCTCGTACAACGACTTAGTGGGCGTTTGGACTTATCGTCTGATCAGGAGCAGCAGGTGACGGAAATTCTCAACAGTACCCAGCAACAACTGGCACAGCTTCGCCGTCAAATTCGCCCTGAAGTTCAAGTTTTGATACGGCAGACCGTTGAGGAGATTCGGACCGACCTGAGCCCGGCGCAACAACAGGAGTTCGATGCTTTTATTCAGCCGTTTCGCGAACGCTGGCAAGAGCATTTGAGCCAACAGATAGATGCTGAAAAGATGTAGTTATCCGCGATTTATCCACGGGTAACCTCCTGAAAGCCGGACTGTCTTTGACCGTTCGGCTTTTTTTGTTCAACGATGTATCTTCTGGCCGCGTGCTGGCCAACCGGGTGTCAGTTTGCTACCCTTATGCCAGTAATTCTTGTCAAAAATTGCTCTCATCATGGGGAGATCATATGCCGACACTCTCATGGGTACAACGTCTCTATCGTCGTCTCATTGTGACATCCAGTCAGCAGTGTCCCGAGCTGTCAGAAAATGCCCGCCGCTATGTGGCAGATAATTTTGTTCTTATGCTGGTCAGCCGTTTTTTTTCCAAATTGGCCGATGCCTTGTCCAATCCCAAGATTGTCCTGCCGTGGGTGATGGAAACGGTCCATGCACCGTTGTATCTGTTGGGTTTTCTGGTGCCGATTCGCGAGTCGGGATCATTGATTCCCCAGGTGGTGATTGCCGGTTATGTGCGTCGATTGACCATCCGTAAATGGGTGTGGGTTGTAGGAAAGCTGGTGGAAGTGCTTGCCATGACAGGCGTCGCTCTGGTGGCTTGGCTGGGGCAGGGCGCGGTGGCCGGATGGAGCATCCTGCTGTTGCTGGTTGTTTTTAGCTTGGCGCGGGGGTTTTGCTCGGTGGCTTCCAAAGATGTCACCGGAAAAACCATTGCCAAAAGCGCACGAGGCCAAACCAATGGCTGGTCGGCGAGCAGCGCCGGTCTGGTCACTCTGGTGTTGGGAGGCGGCTTTGTGGCTGTCGGAGGAGAGGAGTTGACGGCGGCTTCTGTCGCCATCTTGCTTGGTGCAGCCGTTATTTTATGGTCGTTGGCCGCACTGGCCTTTTCGCGGCTGCATGAGTTTCCCGGTGAGGCAGAAACCGCTGAAATCCACCCGATCAAAGAGTCGTGGCAGCGTTTAGCCCTCTTGGGACGTGATCGCCCGTTTCGCCATTTTGTCATCACCCGGGCGTTGTTGCTGTGTTCGGCCCTGACCGCGCCTTATTATGTGATTCTCGCCCAGAAGGCGTATGGCACCCAACCGCAACTGCTTGGGCTATTCATCCTGGCCAGCGGGTCAGCCAGCTTGGTGTCCTCGCCGATCTGGGGACGTTTTTCAGATCATTCCAGCCGGCGGGTGATGATGGCGGGTGCGGGCATGACCCTGGTGCTGGGAATGGTGGTGTTTTTCGTTGATCGGGTTGCTCCGCAGTGGCTGGCAAGTTTGTGGCTCTTGCCCGGCTGCTATTTTCTGCTCAGCATTGCTCACCAGGGAGTGCGCATCGGTCGCAAAACCTATGTCGTGAATCTGGGCAAAGGCAATCAACGCACCGATTATGTGGCGGTCAGCAATACGTTAATTGGTGTTGTTCTGCTACTGCTTGGCTTCAGTGGTGCACTGACCTCTTTTGTCGGTTTGAGTAGCCTGATCCTGCTGCTGTCACTGATGGGCGGTGCCGGCATGTTCATGGCGCGTCGCTTGCCCGATGTGGAATAACGGCCGGGTTAAAACCACTGTAGGACGTAGTAGCGCAGATAGAGATATATCATCGCCAGAAAGATGGTTAAAAAGGTGGTTGGGATACCGTATTTAAGAAATTGACCAAAGCTGATTCTGTAGCCGGCTTTTTCGCTCAGACCGATGACAATGACATTGGCCGAAGCGCCGATGGGTGACCCGTTGCCGCCGAGACAGGCGCCGAGAGCCAGAGCCCACCACACCGGATCAATGGTTCTTGCGTGTGCAACGGTGGTTGGTGCGGAGCCGAACACTTGATTGGACAGGTCGATGAGAATTGGGTTCATGGTAGCGACGAACGGAATGTTGTCGACAATGGCTGAGCTGACCGCCGAAAACCACAACATCACCATGGCCAAAACGGCCATATCATCCGGTTTGGGATGAGTGACGGCAATCATGGCGCGGGATAGATCTTCCACCAGTCCCACTTTGACGATGCCGCCGATAATGATAAACAAACCAATAAAAAAGAAGATGGTTGGCCACTCCACTTCGGCGAGGATCTCCGTCGGTTCTTCGTCAGAGAGCATAAACAGAGTCGCAGCACCCATCAGGGCGACGGTGGCTGGTTCATAATGGAAAAAACCGTGCAGCATAAAGCCGAGGATGGTCAGGCCGAGGATGAGCAAGGATTTTTTCAGTAGCGCCGGATCTCGAATCTGTTCGCGTTCATTCATGGTCATAATGCGCCGCTTCAGCTCTTCCTTAACCGTCAGGCTTTTACCGAAGACGATTTTCCACGCAAGCATCCAGAACAGAAAAATGATGATGATCGCCGGAGTCAGGTGGACGATGAAGTCCATGAAGTTGAGTCCAGCCTTTGAGGCGATCATGATATTGGGCGGATCACCGATCAGGGTGGCGGTGCCGCCGATGTTGGAGGCCAACGCTTCGGTGATCAGGTAGGGGATCGGGTTGATCTCCAATTGTTCAGCAATCAACAGTGTCACCGGAGCTAGCAGCAGTACTGTGGTGACATTGTCGAGAAAGGCGGAGCCCATGGCTGTAATGACGGCAAACAGGGTCATGATACGAAACGGCTCACCTTTGGCAATTTTGGCGCATTTAATGGCGACATATTGAAAGACACCGGTCTTGGTCATGATGTTGATCATCACCATCATGGAGATCAGCAGGAAGACAACATTCCAGTCAACGCCGAGTTCCAAATTGTGAAACGCTTCGTTCTGGTCGAGAATTTTGCCAATCAGGGTGATGGCGGCACCGAACAGGGCCACCTTGGTTTTATGGATTTTTTCAGAGATGATCAGGGCGTAAGCAAGAATAAAAATGCCGGTGGCAAACCAATACATAAAAAAACTCCGAAAAATGGCCCCGGAAATGGGGCCGTGATCAGGTTATTCAGTCAGCTCGACAACACCGTCGAAATCATAGGTAAACGGGTCGCCGATGAGATGAACCAGAATATCGACCCGGGTGATCTCACCAACAATTTTGTTGTGTTCATCGACAACGGGCAGAGTATTGAACCCGCGCTCGGCAAAAATCGCATCCGCCTGTAGCAGTTGATGATGAGGGTGCAGGGAGATCACCTTTTTCACCATGATGTCGCGGGCGCAACGATGGCGGGCTTTCTCAGCCTGCCGTTTGAGGTAGTCGGCACCATCACTGATCGAGCGGGCGAGGTGGGCATTCATGTAAGACGGCATCACCTCTTTGAGCAGGTCGCGGGCCGAAACCACGCCAATCAGGGTGCGGTTTTCATCAACAATGTAGGCCAGGCGAGGCGTTGGTGCGGCAATCTTATGCAGCAGGCAGACAAAATCACAGTCCGGCTCGGCCAGAACTACGGTTTTACGCATGCAGGTGGAAACATCCATGATAAACCTCCCTTGGTATAAAATAACTTATCGCGTTTTGTGGTGGGGGGGAAGGGGTTTTGTTTAAGCATGACGTATGAACTGGCGACTGGCAAATTATGGTGCTGTTTTAATCGTTCTTGAATGGGGTGATTTCATGCTTATTTTACGCAGTACGTTAATCTGGTTGCTGTTTGTGGTTGTTGCCTTTGGCAATGGTCTGCTGCGTCAGCAGTGGTTGGAAATATGGTTGCCGGTGTCTGTGGTGTTACCGGTTAGCGGGCTGCTGTTGTGTTGTTGGATTGCGCTGTTATGTTTTATCCTTTTCCCCTGGGTGTCGCAACGTCAACCCGGGCGCTACTGGGCGGTTGGTTGGGGATGGATGTTGCTGACCTTTGCGTTTGAGGTTGGCTTTGGTCATTGGGGTCTCGGCCGGTCGTGGGATGATTTGATTCAGGTGCTGGCGTTCTGGAAAGGGGATTTTTTTTTCGTTGTGTTGCTGGTTTCACTGGTGCTGCCTCGGCTTTGCGCGTATTTTTACCGATTGGATTAAATGACGAGCCCATTGTCTCTTGACAATGGTGATGTTAGGCTGCCCAAAAATTGTTTTTGTACACCTGATTGCGAAAGGAGGAGCCTTTGTCTCAAATGCGGGATTACAGTTATTCCGTTCCCTGGAATCTGATGTTGATTGTCTTAGGGTCGGTGATTCAGGCGGTTGGTTTCAAGGGCATTGCCACGGTCCATGGCTTTGTTCCCAGCGGATTATTCGGCCTGGCAACACTGATAGAGTATAAAACATCGATTCTTGATGCCGGTGTCTGGTATCTGATGCTCAACGTGCCGATGTTTGTCCTCGGCTATCTGTTTATCAGTCGCCGTTTTCTGGCGTACAGTTTTGTCTCCATGGTCACGGTTTCTCTGGCTTACAGCAGCCTTGATCTGGTTGTTCATATACAGAACCAACTTTACGCCGCCGTGTGTTTTGGCGTGATCAGCGGTGGTGGCGCCGGTCTGGTGTTGCGCACATTAGGATCCAACGGTGGACTCGATGTGGTGGCGGTGATTGCCAATCAGCGTTTCAACGTCGGTATTGGTAAAACGTACTTTATGTTCAATCTGGCCCTGTATTCGGTCAGTTTTCTCAGTTTGGATAACGATTTGGTCATTGCTTCACTGATCGCGGCGTTTGTCGCCTCGGTGTGCATGGATTACAGCCTGTCCATGTTCAGTCAGCGCAAGCTGTGTCTGATTATTTCCAAACACAACGAAGAGATCGCCCAGAAGGTGATGCATAGCATGAAGATCGGGGCGACCTTTCTTGAAGGAGTTGGCGCCTACAAAAATGAAACCCGCCGCGTTTTGATGGTGGTGACCAACAATATTCAGCTTAAACGACTTGAACAGGTTGCGTTTACCATTGATCCGCACAGTTTGTTTATCGTTGAAAATACCTTTAACGTGATTGGTTCAACGTTTTCGCGGCGCAAAATTTATTGATGAGTGACCGATCGGTCACGCTGAATTGAATATAACGTGAAACTCCCATCGCATGTTACTTCATGATGTGCAGAAAGGTGTGTTTGAGATGTCTTCTTTGAGGATTGAAACCACGAAACTTGGGGCCACGGATATTGATGTCAGCCAGGTGTGCCTGGGGACCTGGGCCATTGGTGGCTGGCTGTGGGGTGGCAGTGACGACAGCCAGTGCATTGCCACCATTCGAGCGGCTCTGGATCAGGGGATTACTTTTATCGATACGGCTGCGGTGTATGGTTTTGGCCATTCTGAATCTCTGGTTGGGCAGGCATGGAAAGGGCATGTGGCGCGGGATAAAGTGGTGCTGGCCACCAAGGCCGGATTGCAATGGAGTGATGATGGCAAGGTAACACGCAATTGTACCCGCGAGCGGTTGTTGCAGGAGATTGATGATTCGTTGCAGCGCTTGCAGACCGATTATATCGATCTTTACCAGATTCACTGGCCTGATCCGCTGGTACCCATTGAGGAGACCGCCGAGGTGATGGCCGGGCTGCTCGCCAGCGGTAAGATTCGGGCCATTGGCGTGAGTAACTACAACCCGGAGCAGATGGACCGCTTCCGCTCGGTGGCGCCATTGCACAGTGTGCAACCGCCCTACAATCTGTTTGAGCGGCAGATTGATGCGGATGTGCGGCCTTATGCCCAGCAACATGGTTTGGCGATCCTTGCCTATGGTGCTATTTGCCGCGGTTTGTTGTCCGGCAAGATGACGGCTGAGCCAACGTTTGAGGGCGATGATATTCGCCAATACGATCCGAAGTTTAAAGCGCCGCGCTATACGGCTTATCTTGATGCGGTGGCCAAGCTGGATGCGTTTGCCCAGGAGCGTTTTCAGCGCGGCGTGTTGGAACTGGCGGTGCGCTGGGTGATTGATCAGGGTGCCATTGCCCTGTGGGGGGCGCGGCATCCGCAGCAGTTGGATCGGGTGCAGCAGGTATTTGGTTGGTCGTTGTCGGAGGCGGATCGCGATGAGATCGCCGCGATTGTTAATGCGACGATTACCGACCCGGTTGGGCCGGAGTTTATGGCGCCACCGGCACGGAAATAGAAATGGCTGTGGTTCGTGCAAGGTTGCGTTCCTTCCTTGTACGAACCACAGAAATTTAAGATCAAAGTCAAGGTCGCCGGGTTTCGTCCCGGCAGCCGACATACTTTTGACTGGCCGCTCAAAAGGATGCAAAAGCCGGCTTGAACACCTCCTGAACCTTGATCAACCGGCACTGTGTCTGTTTCCGTGATGCTTCACGGATTCGGCTTGCCTCCCTTTAGCTCGGCAAATTGTGCAATTCATCATCTTTGGTGTAAAACCTTGATAACGCTCTTTCGTCTTACTCTATCTCCAGTGTGGCACCGATCAAACGGGCGGGACGGAGCCCGCCCTACGGTCGTGTGTAATTTAGCACCTGAGCCCTCCCGTTCAGCAGCGCCGAACGAAGAGAACGGTCATCGCGATGGTCGTCGGCAACCTGTTTGAGCGTCAGCGAGTTTTGCCGACATCGCGGTGTAAGTGAACGCAGAGAGGGAACCCGTAAGGGCGCAATGACGGGAGTCGATTTTGCGGTACTTTTGTCGACGCAAAAGTGCCCCGACGTGCGGGCGCGGCAGCCCGCGTCACGTGGGTACCACCTTCGCGAACGGATGAAGTTCGCCAGAGCGATCAGCTTCGGATGACGAACCACTGAATGTCAAAGTCAAGGTCGCCGGGTTTCGTCCCGGCAGCCGACATACTTTTGACTGGCCGCTCAAAAGGATGCAAAAGCCGGCTTGAACACCTCCTGAACCTTGATCAACCGGCACTGTGTCTGTTTCCGTGATGCTTCACGGATTCGGCTTGCCTCCCTTTAGCTCGGCAAATCGTGCAACTCATCATCTTTGGCGTAAAACGTTGATAACAATATGATGTCGCGCTCTATCTCTGGTGTGGCACCGATCAAACGGGCGGGACGGTGCCCGCCCTTTGTTCGTCTGTCATTGAGCAGCCAAGCCCTCCCGTTCAGCAGCGCCGAACGAAGAGAACGGTCACCGCGATGGTCGTCGGCAACCTGTCTGAGCGTCAGCGAGTTTTGCCGACATCGTGGTGTAAGTGAACGCAGAGAGGGAACCCGTAAGGGCGCAATGACGGGAGTCGATTTTGCGGTACTTTTGTCGACGCAAAAGTGCCCCGACGTGCGGGCGCGGCAGCCCGCGTCACGTGGGTACCACCTTTGCGAACGGATGAAGTTCGCCAGAGCGATCAGTTTCGGATGACGAACCACTGAATGTCAAAGTCAAGGTCGCCGGGTTTCGTCCCGGCAGCCGACATCCTTTTGACTGGCCGCTCAAAAGGATTGTAGTGGTCTACTAAACTTGGACACCCACAAAGGTGGTAACATCCACCTAAACGAGAAAGGGGTCTAAGGACTATGGGAAGAAAAATATTCACAAATGAATTCAAGGTAGAATGTGCCAGCCTTGTTTTGGATCAGGGATACAGTGTCCCAGATGCTGCCCGAGTTATGGATGTTGGAGAAACGGCCATGCGTCGTTGGGTAAAGCAGCTCAAACAGGAACGAGCTGGGACGACACCGGAAACTCCAGCCCTTACAGAGGACAAAAAGCGTATCCAGGAACTCGAAGCCCATATTCGTCGTCTGGAGAAAGAGAAGCAAATCCTAAAAAAGGCTACCGCTCTCTTAATGTCGGAAGACAAGCTTCGTTTGAGTTGATCAGTACATTGAGAGAGCATGACTGCGTTTGTGTCCTTTGCCGTCTTTTTGATGTTTCGCGTTCTAGCTACTATGCCTATTTGAATCGTCGAGCTCATCCAGATACTGAACGCATCAAGTTACGTATTCGGATCAAGGAGTTGTTCAATAAAAGTCGTTATTCAGCTGGAAGCCGCAGTCTTACCAACATGTTACGCAGTGAAGGTATCACCATAGGACGTTTCAGAGTACGTCGTCTGATGCGTGAGGCGAGCTTATTCAGTAAACAACCTAAACCACGTTTGTACAGAATTGCCAAAGTAGAACATCCAAAGATTCCGAACCTGTTGAATCGGGATTTTGATGCGAAGAGGAAAAACCAGACATGGTGTAGTGATATTACCTATGTTCGAGTTGGAAAACGGTGGATTTATGTCGCTGCGGTATTAGATCTTTACACTCGGCGTGTTGTTGGGTTGAGCTTATCAGAAAACTGTGACGCACAACTTGCAGTTAACGCTATCAAAAGCGCTTATCGGACAAGGAAAAAGCCAACTGGGGTTTTGGTTCACACAGACCAGGGACAACAATATGGCAGTGATTTGTTCTGTCTCCAGCTTCGATGCTATCAGATGAAACAGAGCATGAGTCGGCGAGGAAATTGCTGGGATAATGCACCAATGGAGCGTTTGTTTCGCAGTTACAAAAGCGAATGGATGCCAAAAGGTGGCTATCAAACGTTTGCAGAAGCACAGCTCGACATAGAGCACTATTTTATGAACTATTACAACTGGAGCAGACCTCATCAAAGAAATAAAGGAATGGCTCCGGCTGTAGCGGAAAAAGAACTTATATCTGTGTCCAAAAATAGTTGACCACTACAGATGCAAAAACCGGCTGAACACCTCCTGACCCTCAGATTAACCGACACTGAGTCTGTTTCCGTTGTGCTTCACAGATTCGGCTCGCCGCCCTTTAGGTCGGCGAATCGTGCAACGCATCATCTCTGGCGTAAAATGTTGACAACAGTTTGACGCCGTTCTCTATTTTTTTCGTGGCACCAATTAACCGGGCGGGACGGTGCCCGCCCTGCATTCGTGTGTTATTCAGCAGCACCGAACGCAATGAACGTCAGCGAGTTTTGCCGATATTGCGGTGTAAGAGAATGGAGAGAGGGAACCCGAAGGGTGCAATGACGTGCGGGCGCGGCAGCCCGCGTCACGTGGACACCAACCATGAGAACGGATGAAGTTCGCCAGATCAATAGACTCCGCATCAAGTACCACAAAACAAAAAAGCCCTGCCGCAAAAAATGCAGCAGGGCTTTTCCAATCTAAATCAGATGACGCGAATTACAGGTTGTAGAACACGTCCTTGCCATTGAAGATGGACACACCTTCCAGCTCATCCTCAATACGCAGCAACTGGTTATATTTGCAGATGCGGTCGGTTCGGCACAGCGAACCGGTTTTGATCTGACCGGCGTTGGTGGCCACAGCCAGGTCGGCAATGGTGGAGTCTTCGGTCTCACCGCTGCGGTGAGAAATCACGCAGGTGTAACCGGCGCGCTTGGCCATCTCGATGGCTTCCAGGGTCTCGGTCAGGGTGCCGATCTGGTTGACTTTGATCAGGATAGAGTTGGCAATCCCTTTGTCAATGCCTTCCTTGAGGATCTTGCTGTTGGTGACGAACAGGTCGTCGCCGACGATCTGGATCTTGTCGCCCAGTTTGTCGGTCATGATCTTCCAGCCGTCCCAGTCGTTTTCAGCCAAGCCGTCTTCAATGGAGATGATCGGATAGCGGTCAACGAGGTCTGCATAAAATGCCACGGTCTCTTCGGCGGTTTTCAGCGCCTGCTCTTCGTTGGCGAAGTTGTACTTGCCATCGCTGTAGATTTCAGATGCGGCGACGTCCAGCGCGAGGAGGATCTCTTCGCCAGCTTTATAACCAGCCGCTTCGATGGCTTCCATGATCACCTGCAGCGCTTCTTCGTTGCTTCCGAGGTTGGGAGCAAAGCCACCTTCATCGCCAACGGCGGTGTTATAGCCTTTGTCTTTGAGCACTTTTTTCAGGGCGTGGAAGATCTCGGCACCCATGCGCAGCGCTTCTTTGAATGAAGGTGCGCCGGCGGGCATGATCATGAATTCCTGGATGTCGACGTTGTTGTCGGCATGGGCGCCACCGTTGAGGATGTTCATCATCGGCAGTGGCAGTTCCTTGGCATTGGGACCGCCGAGGTACTGATAGTAGGGCAGGCCGGATTCTTCGGCTGCAGCACGGGAGCAGGCCAGGGATACGCCAAGCAGGGCGTTGGCGCCGAGGTTGCTCTTGGTTTCGGTTCCGTCCAGTTCGAGCAGTTTTGCATCAATACCGGCCTGGTCGGTGACTTCCCAGCCAATCAGGGCATCACAGATTTTCTCGTTGACGTTGTCAACGGCCTTTTGTACCCCTTTGCCAAGATAACGGGATGTGTCGCCGTCACGCAGTTCCAGTGCCTCACGCTCGCCGGTGGAAGCACCGCTGGGAACGGCTGAACGACCCAGAACGCCGCTTTCGAGCAAGACGTCGACTTCGATAGTGGGGTTGCCGCGTGAATCGAGAATTTCACGTGCGTAGATGTCCATGATTTCGCCCATGACTGAACTCCTTTGTTTGTCCTATGTTCTTAAGTGAAATAAATAAATGAAATGGGCCGTGTTGCTCAACAACGACTTGGTCGGAATGTTAGTCGTCATCGAACTCCGGCCCTGCGTATTAACGGTGGGTCCGCCGAAATGACGGGCCATTTTAAAACAACGTGTGTTTCCGGCGCTGTATTTATATCACAGGGCGAAAAAATTTAAAGGCAATTTTCAACTTCATTTGAGTGAAAGCTGTTTGACGTGTTTGACCGGTGCAGCAACTGCGATGGTGTTGAGTTGCTGTGATGTATTTTATTGCGCAAGTTCAGGTGGTTATGTGGTGTTGAGTTGGTGGTAAATCGCTGTTGATCTGCTTGGGTAATAGTGATAATCTGAGCGATCTTGAAGTGGTGGTTTCTGTCGGCGGCTTTTGGTCGTGTCAGAAGCCGGGTTGACGTCTGCCGCCATGGTCCTTTGGAGGGCATGGGCATCACATCCGGAGAACTGTTTGCGCATAGTCGAGTTTCTGTGAACGAAGACCCTTATCGATGTTGTTTCACCATTACGGACCCCATGATGGTGCATGCCCTGCTTGGGCAGCATAACAGCCACCTGCATCAACTTGAAAACCTGTTGGGTGTTCGCCTTGGTTCGCGAGGCAACGATATACAGATCAGTGGCGCAAAACTGGATGTCGAACTGACTGAGCTGGTTTTGAATCAGTTGGTGGCCTTGTTGCAAAAAGGCTATCCGCTGTATCCTCCGGATATTGATTACGCTGTCAACATCCTGCGTAGCAACTCCTCCATTAATCTGACGGATATTTTCTTTGATACCGTTCTGGTATCCGCCCGCAACAAATACATTGCCCCGAAGAGCCTTGCCCAAAAAGAGTACATTGACGCCATTCGTCAGAACGATGTGGTGTTCGGTGTTGGTCCGGCCGGTACCGGGAAAACCTATCTGGCCATGGCGCTGGCTGTGGCGGCCTGGCAGAAAAAGCAGGTTAATCGCATTGTGCTGGTGCGTCCGGCGGTCGAGGCTGGTGAAAAACTCGGATTTCTACCCGGCGATATTGCCGAGAAGGTCAACCCCTATTTGCAGCCGCTGTATGATGCGCTGTTTGATATGGTCGAGCGCAGCAAAGGCCAGGAGATGATTGAAGAGGGGATTGTTGAGGTGGCGCCGCTGGCGTTTATGCGCGGACGGACATTGAACGATTCCTTTATCATCCTTGATGAAGCGCAGAATACCACCCGAGAACAGATGAAAATGTTTTTAACCCGGTTGGGATTTGGCAGTAAAGCTGTGGTCACCGGTGATGTCACCCAGATCGATTTGCCCAGTGGCCGCCCTTCAGGGTTGCTGGACGCCCTGCGTATCCTTGATGGTCTTGATGGCATTGCCATTCGCCGTTTCAGCCAGATTGATGTGGTGCGCCATCCGATTGTTCAGCGGATTGTCCAGGCTTACGAGAAAGCGTAGTTATGACGCCCAAACATAAACAGATTCAGAAGAAACGTTTTGCTTTAACGCCGTCGGCGACCAAACGGTTGCTGTTGGTGGTGTTGGCGGCTCTTCTGACCATCATCATCATTCCTAAAGGCGGTTTTGTCCCCGATTATTACAAACCGGGTGACATCGCATCGCGCGATATTAAAACGCCGCGCGATTTTCTGGTGCCTGAACCGGAACTGACCGAGAAGAAGAAACAGGATGCCGCACAGGCGGTGATCCCGATTTACGACTATGATCCGCGTCCGAGTAAGGCTGTGGCGCAGAAATTTTCCGACGTTCTTAGCCAGCTTAACGCGGAACTTCATCGTCATGATGACGTGACGGTTGAAGAGGCCTCACCCGCCTCTCCGGATAAAACGACCAGTGAGGCGGCTGCCGAAGCGATTGTCGAAGCTGGGGTGAAGCCCTTGCCTGCGGTGAACCCATCCGCCATCCTTGATCTGCAACTGACGGAAGCACAGACGAAATCGTTACGTCTGTTGGCTCGAGATGATGTTTTGGTGCCAAAGTTCAGTCGCGATATCCGTCACGGGTTGAATCGCAAAATTGTCGGCAATTTGGAGTTGTTTCAGAACAACTGGCATGGTTCCATCCTTATCCGTGATCTGGCCAATGATAAAGAAACGATTGTTGAGGATAAGCAGTCGGTGCTTGGCCTCAATGAGGTGCTCAGGGATCTGAGACAGCAGTTGTTCGGCGATCAGAACGTTACTGCTGAAGCGGTTGAGGTGATGGCTGTTTTGCAGAAAATGGTGCGCCCCAATCTGACCTTTAATCAGAGTGAGACGGAAGTTCGCAAGCGGGCGGCAGCGGAGTCGGTACTGCCGGTGCTGTTACAGGTCAAACGTGGTGAAATGATTGTCCGTGAAGGCGAGCGTGTTACTGCCGAGCAGGTTCGCAAATTGCAGGCGCTGCAGTCTTCGGTGGATGGCTTCAAGATGGCACGCAATGCCGCGGGTCTGATGCTGGGCATTATGTTGTTGTTTTATGTGCTGCATCGTTTTGCCAAGATGAATATTCGTAAGTACCATCCGCAGCAGCGCGATCTGCTGTTTCTGGTTTCGGTCTTTGTCGGTTTGTTCGTTATTGCCAAGGTGGGGATTTTTATCTCCATGGCCTTGCAGAGCGCTTTTCCCTACATTGATTCGGCCTGCTATTATTACCTGCTGCCGTTTGCCGCCGGAGCCATGTTGGTACGGATTGTCCTCAATTCCGAAGTGGCTTATGTGTTCTCAACCCTGTTGGCCTTGCTGATGGGGATGTTGTTCGGCAATAACCTGTATATCTCCTTGTATGTGCTGGTTGGCAGTGTGACGGCCGCCCATTGGGTCCGTCACAGTCAGGCACGCAGCAACCTGTATCGGGCTGGCTGGTATCTGGCGCTGGTGAATATGGCCATGGTGCTGGCCATTTATGCGCTGTCGGACAATCCGTTCAACGAGCAGGTGTTGTACCGACTCGGCTTTGCCTTTGTCGGTGCGTTCGGTTGTGCCATGGTGGTTAACGGCACCATTCCACTGGTGGAGTCGCTGTTTAAATACACTACAGATTTCAAGCTGATGGAACTGGCCAATATGAATACACCGATTCTGCGTGAATTGATGATTCAGGCACCGGGCACTTACCACCACTCCATCGTGGTCGGCAATCTGGTGGAAAATGCCGCCGAGGCTATTGGTGCTAACCCGCTGTTGGCGCGGGTGGCGGCATATTATCACGATATTGGCAAGATCAAGAAGCCGCTCTACTTTGCCGAAAACATGCATCCGCCGGAAAATCGCCACGACAAATTGGCGCCGTCGATGAGCGCTTTGATCCTCATCTCCCATGTCAAGGACGGGGTTGAACTGGCCAAAGAACACAAGCTCGGCCATGATTTGATTGAGATTATCCGCCAGCACCATGGCACCGCCCTGATCAAATTTTTCTACGACAAGGCGCAGCAGCGTGAAAAGGACGGTCAGGTCAACGAGCAGGATTACCGTTATCCCGGCCCGAAACCGCAGACCCGTGAGGCGGCATTGATTATGCTGGCCGATGCTGTGGAAGCGGCAGGCCGTACCTTGATGGATCCAACTCCGGCGCGTATTCAGGGCATGGTGCAGAAAATTATCAACAAGATTTTTATTGACGGTCAACTTGATGAATGTGAATTGACGCTCAAAGACTTGCACGAGATAGCCAAGAGTTTCAACCGCATGCTGTCGGGAATTTTCCACCAGCGTATTGAGTATCCAGAACCTGCGTATAAAGAGCGGGAAAAAGATAAAGAGATTAAGAGGATTAACAACGATGATCTACATCGAGAATCAGCAGCAGAACCACGACATCCCGATAACAACGTTCAAAACGGCAGCCAAGACGATCTTAAACGCCTTGGAATGTCCTGACGACACCGAGTTGTCGGTAGTGATCGTTGACGACGACCAGATTCAGGAGATCAATCGCGATTATCTGCAACGCGATAATCCGACCAATGTCATCTCTTTTGCCCAGCAAGAGGGCGAAGGAGCCGGCATTTGTCCGGAGCTGCTTGGCGACGTGGTGATCTCTGCGGATACGGCGGCACGTGATGCTGCCGAAGCTGGTGTGCCGTTTTTCAGTGAAATGAGTTTTTTACTTATCCACGGTATTCTTCATCTGCTCGGTTATGACCATGAGCGAGGCACTGAAGAGCAGGCTACGGAGATGGAAGCTAAGGAACGGGAACTGTTTGCCGTACTCAAACAGGCGTTTCCCGAATTGATAACTGAGGGGAGTAAATAGGGACAGGCCATGGACACCACACCGGAAACCCGCCGTAGCTGGTTACAGCGATTGCTCGGCATCACCCATCATGTTACCTCGGAGGAGCATCTTCAGGAATTGATTCATGCTTCGGAAGAGGGGGGCATTATCAACGCCGAAGAAGGCGAAATGTTTAGTTCCATCTTCGAATTCGGTGAAACCATTGTCCGCGAGGTGATGATTCCGCGCACAGAAATGCGCAGCTGCCCGGTGGATGCCAGCCTTGATACCTTCATTGAGATGGTGTTGAAGTTTGGCCACTCGCGCATTCCGGTTTACGAAGAGACCATTGACCGTATTGTTGGTCTGGTCTATGCCAAAGATCTGCTCAAATTTTGGGGCCAGCCTTCCCACGAGATTTCGTTGCGTGATTTGATGCGCAAGCCCTATTTCGTCCCTGAGACCAAGCGTATTGAAGAGTTGCTGCAGGAGTTTCGTACCCAGCGGATGCATATTGCCATTGCCATTGACGAATACGGAGGCACCTCCGGTTTGATCACGCTGGAAGATCTTATTGAAGAGATTATCGGCGATATCAAAGACGAATATGATTTCGATGATAACCAGTTGATCGAGGAGACTCCCGGAACCATTGTCGTTGATGCGCGGTTGAGTTTGGACGAACTCGAAGACCATTACGACTTGCCCGAATTTGAGCGTGATCAGTTTGATTCGGTGGGGGGGTTGCTGTTGCATCGACTTGGTTATGTCCCCAAGCCGGGAGAAGAGGTGGTTGTTGAGCCGCTTAAAATGGTGGTGTTGCAAAGTGACGAACGGATGATCCACCGAATTCGGGTAATTCGCGAAGAGTCCCCGGAGGAACCGTTGGATGACTGATCGCTGGCTGCAGCGTTTGGCACCACCTTTTTCCGGCCTGTTGATGGCCCTGGCTTTTCCGTTGGCCGGGCAGGGGTGGCTGGCCTGGCTGGCGCTGGTGCCGCTGCTTGTCGTGATGCCTTCTCGGCCCTGGCGCTCAGGATTCAGCGCCGGGGTTGTTTTTTTTGCGGTGACGCTCTACTGGTTGAATCTGGTGATGACGGTTTATGGCCAGATGCCGTGGGTGTTGGCCATTGTGGCTTACCTGTTACTGGCGACGTACCTGGCGTTGTTCTGGGCCGCGACCTGCTGGTGCAGCATGCGCATTCATCGCGCTCTTCATGTGCCCCTGCCGCTGGTAACCGCAGTGTGTTGGGTGGCCCTTGAGTATGTGCGGAACTGGCTGTTTACCGGTTTTCCCTGGGGGAATATCGGTTACTCGCAGATTAATGCTCTGTGGCTGGTGCAAAGTGCCGATCTGTTCGGCGTTTATGGCCTGGCATTGATGCTGTTGCTGGTCAATGGTTTGCTCGCCGATGGAGTTCGCCGCCGCGTGGCCGGTGAAACCTTGCCGTGGCGCAGCGCCCTGATTGTTGGCTTGGTGCTGGTCGGTCAGTTGGGCTATGGGTACTGGCGTCTTGCCGCTGCGGAGCCTGACCGGGATGCCCTACAGGTCGGGTTGGTGCAGGGCAGTATTGATCAGGCGGTTAAATGGGATCCGGCCCATTTGCAGCGTACCCTGGAGCGTTACCGTCAGCTCAGTGCCCAGGCGCAAGACCCGGAACTGCTGGTGTGGCCGGAAAGTGCCACGCCGTTCTTCTACCAGAATGGCGGCGAGCGTGCGTATCAGGTGCGTTCCGTCGCCCGTGAGCAACGTGCCTATCTGTTGTTTGGTAGTCCCAGCTATGCACGGCAGGAGGCTGATGACGAGGTTGCTTATCTCAACAGCGCCTATCTGCTTTCTCCTCAGGCACAATTGTTGGGGCGCAGTGACAAGGTTCATCTGGTCCCATTCGGTGAGTATGTTCCGTTGTGGGGGATGTTTGGTTTGGTTGAAAAACTGGCCGAGGGGATTGGCGATTTTGTCCCTGGTCAGTTGCAGCCGCTCTCACTCAATGGCCATCAGCTTGGCGTGTTGATCTGTTATGAAGCGATTTTTCCCGAGCTGGCGCAGAAGCTGGTGTCACGAGGTGCTCAGGTTTTGGTGAATATTACCAACGATGCCTGGTTTGGTGATTCTTCCGCACCGTGGCAGCACCTGGACATGGCACGGATGCGGGCAATAGAGAATAAAGTCTGGTTATTGCGCAGTGCCAATACCGGTGTGAGTGCCCTGATTGATCCGTTTGGTCGGGTGGTGGCACAATCGCGCTTGTTTGAGCCGGCTCTGGTGGAGGGAACGGCCTATTTTAAACAGGGGGGTAGCCTTTATACCCACACAGGTGATAGTCTACCGCGTTTACTCGGCATTGTCGTGTTGGTATGGCTGTGGCAGTCGCGTAAAAAAAAGCTGTGATTCACCTGTCAAGACAGGTACTCTTACGAGTTATTGCACGTGAGCCCATCAAAGGGCTCAACAGGTTTTGTTGTCGCAAGGAGAACGCATGTTTCGCGAAGAAATAGAACGGATAAATCAGGTTTCCGAAAAGCTCACCGAGCTGAGGGGGTATCTTTGACATCCCGACCAAACAAGAGCGGATCAGCGAATTAGAAGCTGACATTGCCGATCCCGATTTTTGGAATCAAGGGGATCGCGCTCAAGAGTTGTTAAAAGAGCGCACAGCTCTGCAGAAACTGGTGGATGGTTGGACCTCTGCAGCACAAACCGTTGAAGATCTGGAAGTGTTGGTCGAATTGGGTGCCGAAAGCGAGGACGAGGCTACCCGTGATGAAGTGCGCGAATTGCTGCCTGAGCTGGAGCGGCAGGTGGACAAGATGGAGTTCGCTCGTATGTTGTCCGGCGAGCATGACAGCAGCAATGCCATTTTAAGTATTAACGCCGGTGCCGGTGGCACTGAAGCCCAGGATTGGGCGGATATGCTGTTGCGCATGTACCTGCGTTTCTGTGATATCAAAGGGTTTAAAACCAAGATTACCGATTATCAGCCGGGTGACGATGCCGGAGTGAAAAGTGTCACCTTTACCGTTGAGGGCGATTACGCCTATGGCTGGCTGCGTCCAGAAATGGGCATCCACCGTCTGGTGCGCATTTCACCGTTTGATGCGGCATCCAAGCGCCATACGTCGTTTTGTTCGGTGTTTGTTTTCCCCGAACTGGACGACAGTATTGAGGTGGAACTGCTCGACAAGGACATGAAGATCGATACGTTTCGTGCCAGTGGTGCCGGTGGGCAGCATATTAATAAAACCGATTCGGCCATCCGTATCACCCATATCCCCAGTGGCATTGTCGTGGCTTGTCAGGATCAACGCTCGCAGCACAACAACAAGGCCGAGGCCATCCGTCAGCTTAAGGCCCGTCTTTATGAGCTGGAACGGCAGAAAAAAGAGGAAGAAGCCAATGCCTTGTCCGGTGACAAGAAAGAGATTGGCTGGGGCAGCCAGATTCGCTCGTATGTGTTGCATCCATACCGGATGGTCAAGGACCATCGTACCGGTTTTGAAGTGGGGAACGCGGATTCCGTGCTCGACGGCCATATCGAAGGATTTATCGAAGCTTATCTATTGGCCAACAGCCAATAGGTTAAAAATAGCAAGCGTTTGCACACGGTTGTGAGGTAAACGGGTATCAATAGAAAGGACAACGTTGTCAATGGAAGAGATCAATGATTTAGTGGCCCAGCGCATGGCCAAAGCCGATGATCTGCGTGAGCAGGGCACCAATCCTTATGCCAATGGGTTTGTTGTCAGCCACCAGAACGCGCAGATTCATGCAGCCCATGTCGAGGACGATGCTGCAGCCCTGGAAGGTTGTGAACAGGAGTATGTGATTGCCGGGCGCATTATGGCCCGTCGCGATTTCGGTAAGGCAGCTTTTATTCAGGTGCAGGATCGCACCGGCCGTCTGCAAATCTATGTCGGTAAGAACAAGATCGGCGATGAGCAGTTTGCCGTGTTCGGCAAGCTGGACGTCGGCGATATCGTCGGCATCAGCGGTAAACCGTTTCGCACCAAAACCGATGAGCTTTCGCTGCGTGCCGAAAGCCTGACTCTGCTGACCAAATCATTGCAGCCTCTGCCGGAGAAATGGCATGGTCTGACCGACGTCGAAACCCGCTATCGGCAGCGCTATCTGGACCTGATCGTCAACCCGGAAGTGGGTGACGTGTTCAAAAAGCGCAGCCAAATCATCAGCCTGATGCGTGCGTTTATGCAGGAGCGCGACTACCTCGAGGTGGAAACACCGATGATGCAGCCGGTGGCCGGTGGTGCGACAGCCAAGCCGTTTGTCACCCATCACAATACCCTGAAAATGGATCTGTTCCTGCGCATTGCTCCGGAGCTGTACCTCAAGCGTCTGGTGGTTGGCGGTTTTGAGCGGGTGTTTGAGATCAATCGTAACTTCCGTAACGAGGGGATCTCCATCCAGCATAACCCCGAATTTACCATGATGGAGTTCTACCAGGCCTATGCCACGTATCACGATCTGATGGATATGACCGAAGAGATGATCGGTTCGATTGCCGAAAAGGTCTGTGGTAGCCGGGTGATCAGTTATGGCGGCAAGGATGTTGATCTTACTGCGCCCTGGGATCGTCTCACGGTCAAGGAGGCCATCGTCAAATACGGCGATATCAGCCTGGAAGATCTGGAAGATCCTGACAAGGCACTGGCCTACGCCAATTCGATCGGGTTGGAGTTTGAAGGCACTATCGGTTACGGCAAGTTATTGACCGAACTGTTTGACGAAGTGGCGGAACCGAAGTTGTGGAATCCCACCTTTGTCACCGAGTATCCGACCGAAGTTTCTCCGTTGTCTCGACGCAATGATGAACGCCCGGAAGTGGTGGACCGTTTTGAGCTGTTTGTTGTCGGCCGCGAACTGGCTAATGCCTTTTCCGAGCTCAACGATCCGGTGGACCAGAAGGGCCGTTTTGAGCAGCAACTGGTTGAGAAAGAAGCCGGTGACGATGAAGCCCACGCCATGGATGAAGATTATATCCGTGCTCTGGAATACGGCCTGCCGCCGACCGCCGGCGAAGGCATTGGTATTGACCGTCTGGTCATGCTGCTGACCGATTCCGCATCGATTCGCGACGTGATCCTGTTCCCGCAATTGCGTAAAGAGACCCGTTAATTTTCTGGCGCAACAGACCTGTTGCGCCAGTTCTTTCAGCATCCATCTGAAAGGCAACTTTTTATGGGCTATGAATGGTTTATCAGCTTGCGCTATCTCCGTGCGCGGCGCAAGCAAACCTTCATTTCAGTTATCTCCTTTATCTCCGTCACTGGCGTTACTCTCGGCGTGGCGGCGTTGATTCTGGTGTTGGCCATCATGACCGGGTTTCATGACGGTGTCCGTCAGCAGATTCTCGGTAATGTCCCACATGTGACAGTGCAAAGTCAGGGCGGCACTGTGAGTGACTGGCCGCAACTGGTCGCAACAATTCAATCGACATCCTCTTCGGTGGTTTCTGCCGAACCCTATGTGGTTAAGGAAGCCATGTTGCTGGCTCATGGCAATGTGGCAGCAGCCAACCTTAAAGGGGTTTCCTCCGACAATCGTGTGTTGTCCCAGGAGTTTTTCACTGAAGATAATCAGCCGATTAACAGCGTGTTGTTTAACGCAACTCGCACTCAGCCCGGCATCGTCATTGCCGCGGACACGGCGGCACTTCTCGGTGTGTCTCTGGGGGATCGCATCAATGTCATCCCGCCGGATTTCACTCTGACGCCTTTTGGCCTGATCCCTAAAATCAAACCGTTTGATGTGGTGGGGATCGCCCGGACGCGCGGTGGTTTTCTCGATACCTATTATGCCTATATCTCTCTGGAGCAGGCGCAACATTTTATTGGCGAGGTCGATAAGGTCAGTGGCATTGAAGTGGAAGTCGCACGCTTTGACGATGCCCAGCCGTTAGCCGAGGCGTTGCGGGCCGATCTTGGTTATCCCTACAGTATCCGCTCATGGCAGGAGATGTTTGGCTCATTTCTAGCGGCGTTGAAGTTGGAAAAACTCGGTCTGTTCATTGTGCTGGGAATCATCGTGCTGGTGGCAGCATTCAATATTGCCACCACGCTGATTATGGTGGTGATGGAGAAGCATAAAGATATCGCCATTTTGCGGTCTATGGGAGCGACATCGCGGAGTATCCTGAAGATTTTTGTGTTCGAAGGTTTGCTGATCGGAACTTCGGGAACCGCTCTAGGCACCGGACTTGGTTTGACGCTGGCCCTCAATGCAGACGCCATGATCAGTTGGCTGGAGCGCAAACTCCATGTGACGATTTTTGACAAAACTGTCTATGGAATGGACCACTTCCCGTCTCAGGTTGAATCGGCGGATGTGATTGCCGTTGTCGTGGTTGCCATGGCGATTTGTCTGGTGGCAACGGTCTATCCGGCGTTGCGGGCAGCTCGGCTCGATCCGGCGGAATCGTTGCGTTACGAATGACGGTAAGGATTTTGCAGGGAGGACACGGTGGACGTGTTACTGGAAGCACGACATATTCGCAAATCGTTTGATACCGGGCAGGGAACTTTGACGGTGCTGCGGGACGTTAACCTGTCGATTGTCACCCAGGAGCGTGTAGCTGTGGTTGGTGCCTCCGGGTCAGGAAAAACAACCCTGATGCATATTCTCGGCACCTTGGATCGTCCCAGCGATGGCCAGTGCTTTTTTGACGGCGTCGATCTGTTTTCTTTGTCAGCGGCTCATTTGGATGCATTTCGTAATGCAACGCTCGGTTTTGTATTTCAGTTTCACCAGCTATTGCCGGAATTCAGTGCGCTGGAGAATGTCATGATGCCGGCATTGATCCATGGTGAAAAGCGTAGCTGTGCACAACAGAGTGCCGAAGATTTACTCGGCCAAGTGGGATTGCATCATCGTTTGCATCACAAGCCCGGTCAGCTTTCCGGCGGTGAACAGCAACGGGTGGCAATTGCTCGGGCGCTGGTGCAGAAACCGCAACTGTTGATTGCCGATGAACCGACAGGTAATCTTGATTCGGCGACATCGGAAGAGATTTATGCGTTGCTGGAACAATTGCATCAGGATCATCAATTGACGTTGGTGATGGTCACCCATAACCGCGAGCTGGCGTCACGGATGGATCGGACGGTCCATATCCGTGATGGTGAGCTGCTCAGTTCCTGATAAGGGGAAAAGAGGCTTGAGTCGTAAACAGTAACCCTGTGTTTCAATCGTGTCGGATGAGGGCACTGTTACAGGTTTTAGGTTTACACCCGTCAGGGCTTTTCCTATAATGAACGACTTTGTTAAGTGTGTGTGTCGATTACTGAAAACTGGTGATCAGGCTGCTTCAGATGGCGTTGTTCCATGCGGATGCAGCGCACAGAACAATCCGGATAGATCGAGATTTGAGGAGATCGGATTTTATGCTCAAAAGGGCTGTTGTATGTTTGGCGGTAGTGTTCTGCCTGTGGGCCGGTTCAGCGATTGCGGCTGATGGCGTTCGCACTGTGTCGGACGTGAGGATTGACGGAATCAATCGGGTGGATGTCGCCAGCGTTGAGGCGGCGTTGTCCATCAAGGCCGGGCAGTCTCTGGATGAAGATCGTGTTGATGAAGATCTCCGCGCCATTTACGCCTTAGGGCATTTCAAGGATGTTGAGGCTTCTGTTGAACAGCAGGGCGAGGTTGTGACCCTGGTGTACCGGGTGACGGAACGGCCGCTGGTGCGTTCCATCAAACTCAACGGCATCAAAGAACTCAAACGTTCCAAAGTGCGCGGCGCTCTGACCATGCGCACACCGAGCATCCTGCATCCGAAAACACTTCAGGAGAGCACGTCGGCGATTCGGCAGACCTATATTGATGAAGGCTATTACGCTGCTGAAGTCAGTTCGCGTGTTGACACCAACTCCCGCAATGAAGCAACGGTTTACTTCGATATCACTGAGGGAACTAAAGTCGCCATCGATGATATTACTTTTGAAGGCAATGAGGTCTTTTCCAGTCGCAAGTTGCGCGGCTTCATGCAGACCAAGGAGTGGTGGTTGTTCTCATGGCTCACCAGTGGGGGGACCTATAATGAAGCGATGCTGGAAAATGATCGTGAATTGATCAAAGATGCCTATTTTAACGAAGGGTATATCCGTGTCCGGGTCAAACCGCCGTTGATCACGCTGTCGGATGATCGCGAAGAGATGGATATCCATATCGAGATCGATGAAGGCCAGCAATACTATCTCGGCGATATGGCGGTTAAAGGGGATCTGCTCGAAGACGAGTCCACTCTGCTGGGTCTGTTGAAATTTAAGGCCGGCGATGTGTTCAGTCGTGAACAACTGCGCAAGGATATCAAACGCCTCAACGATTACTATGCGGACCATGGTTATGCTTATGTCAACGTCTCTCCAGTGACGCTGATCAACAACGAACAACGCACCGTCGATGTCACCTTTGAGATTGAGCAGGGCGTTCAGGTGCACATCGGGCGCATCAATATCGGCGGCAACACCAAAACCCGTGATAAAGTCATCCGTCGTGAAATGGTGCTCGTCGAGGGTGATCTGTACAGTGCCTCCCGTCTTGAAGCGAGTCGCAAGCGGGTCAACAACCTCGGCTTTTTCAGTGAAGTCAATGTCGATACCGTTGAAGCGGGTGCCGAAGAGATCATGGATGTTCAGGTCGATGTCAAAGAGCAATCCACCGGAACCTTCAGTGTTGGTTTCGGTTATTCCTCCGTCGACGGTTTTATCGGACAGGGCTCGATCAGTCAGGATAATTTCCTCGGCAAAGCGTGGCGTTTGAATCTGGCCGGTTCCTTCGGTGGCGATTCGACCACCTACCAACTGGGTCTGCTTGATCCTTATTTCATGGATAAAAATCTGGCCCTTGGTTTTGACGTGTATCGCACGGACCGCGAGTGGGATGAATATTCCCGCGAGGCCACCGAGGGTAAAATCAAGCTGGGGATTCCCATTACCTATGCCACTCGAACCTTTTTCATCTATAAGTTTGAGCAAAAAGATATTTACGACGTCGATAACCTGGCGTCCTACTATATCCGTGAGCAGGAAGGGAGTTCGACGCTGTCGTCCATCTATGCTTCAATTTCAACCAATACCACCGATTACCGCCCCGATCCCACCAGCGGCTACATGTCGGAGGTGTCCGTCGAATTTGCCGGTCTCGGTGGATCGGAGAAATTTGTCAAAACCATTCTTGACCATCGCCACTTCGTTCCGATCAAGTGGGGCATTGTCTTTTCTGCTCATGGCCAGGTTGGTTTTGTCCATAAAGTGGGGGGCGAAGAGATTCCGGTGGATGAGCGGTTCTATCTCGGCGGCATCAATACCATGCGCGGCTTTGAAAATCGCGAAGTGGGCCCCTGGGAATGGGGGCGAGATTATGCACGTAATGAAGCTGGTGAACTTCTTGATGAAAATGGCGACATTTATGATCCTAATGGCACGGTTCCCCTTGGTTATGTTGATTCCACGACCGAGCGTGACTTTATCGGCGGGGTCAAAGAAGCATTTTGCAACCTGGAGCTGATCTTCCCGCTGCTGAAAGATGCCGGGCTCAAAGGGGTGGTCTTCTTTGATATCGGTAATACCTGGGATCAGGGCGAAGAGTTTATGTCTGATCTGCGTTACAGCACCGGTGTCGGTATCCGTTGGAACAGCCCATTGGGGCCGCTGCGCCTGGAATGGGGCTACAACCTCGATCCCGAGGAGTACGAGGACAATTCTCAGTTTGATTTCTCGATTGGTAAATTTTTCTAACCTTTTAACATGGTGTTAAGGAGTTCAACATGAAGCGTATTGTTATTGCTGTCCTGATGTGTCTGAGTCTGGTTGCCACCGCAAGTGCTGCGGATGTAAAGCTGGGCTACGTTGATCTGCAAAAAGCTCTGACGATGTCAGCGGCGGGCCAGGCAGCCAAAGCCAAAATGGACAGCGAGATCAAGACCATTGAGGATGATGTTAAAAAACGTGAGACTGATCTGCGTGCACTGCAGGAATCTCTGCAAAAACAAGCGGCTTTGCTTAGTGCTGAAGCCCGCCAGGAAAAAGAACTCGATTTCAAACAACAGGTCAAAGACCACCAGCGTTTTGTTAAAGACAAGCAGGAAGAGATGCGCGGCAAAGAGATGACCTACACGCAACAGATCCTGCGTGATCTTGGCGCTCAAGTTGTGACCCTGAGCCAGGACAAAGGGATCACCATGATGTTTGAAAAGAGTCAGTTGGTGTATGCCATTGATGCCATTGATTATACCGATGCGCTGATCAAAGCGTATGATGCCGTCTATAAAGACAGTCATAAGTAATTCAGAGGAACCCCTGATGGCGACATTAAAAGAGCTGGCGGCACTGATTGATGGTGACATCATCGGTGACGACAGTGTAGAGATCACGCGTCTGGCCCCGATTGACGGGGCCGGGCCCGGTGATATTACCTTTATTGCCAATCCCAAGTATCTTCCCTTTGTAAGCAAGACTGCCGCATCGGCGATTCTTGTTGATCGTCCTCTGGACCGGGAAGATATTGCTTATTTGGTCTGTAAAAATCCATATTTGGCTTTTGCCAAAGTCCTGACGCATTTGAATGTCCAGCGTCCGGAGCCTCTGGGGGTGCTGCCTGGAGCCCAGGTCGCCCCATCAGCCGTACTGGGAAAGGGGATTACCGTGTATCCCGGCGCCGTTATCGGCGAAGGTGTGCAAATTGGTGACGGATCGATCCTTTATCCCAATGTGGTTGTCTACGATCAGGTTAAAATTGGTTGCGACTGCCAGATCCACGCCGGCAGCGTGGTTCGTGAAGGGTGTGTTGTTGGCGACCGGGTTATCGTTCAGCCTAATGCCGTCATCGGATCAGACGGTTTCGGCTTTGCTCCTGATGGAGAGGTCTACTACAAAATTCCCCAGGTTGGCATTGTTGTTATTGAGGACGATGTTGAAATTGGTGCCGGTTCCTGCATTGATCGCGCCGCGATGGGCGTCACCCGCATTGGCGAGGGTTGTAAACTGGATAACATGGTCCAGGTCGCTCACAATGTGACGGTGGGGCCGCACACGGTGATGGCATCCCAGTCCGGCATTGCCGGTAGCGCAAAAGTGGGACGCCATTGCACGTTTGGTGGTCAATCGGCGATTACAGGTCATATCACGGTGGGCGATAATGTCACTCTCGGCGGCCGTGGTGGTATTGCCGGCAACATAGACGGGAATCAGGTGGTGTCGGGTATCCCGGCCATCCCTCATAAGGAGTGGTTGAAGTCTTCCATGGTGTTCCCGAAGTTGCCGCAGATGAAAAAAGAGATTACCGCCCTGAAACGTCAGCTTGAGGCGTTACAGGCCAAAATTGAGAAAGAATAGAAGCTATGTTGATGAATGCAACGGAAGTGATGAAGCGTTTGCCGCATCGTTATCCTTTTCTGCTGGTTGATGGCATCGAATCCTTTACAGAAAATGAGTCGATTGTCGGTATCAAAAACGTCACCATTAACGAACCGTTTTTTCAAGGGCATTTCCCCGGTCATCCGATCATGCCGGGTGTGCTGATTGTTGAAGCCATGGCCCAGGTTGGTGGGCTGTTCGCTAGTCTCAATGACGAGATCGGTGAAGACAAAGTGACCTATTTTACCGGAATCGACAAAGTTAAATTCCGTAAGCCGGTGGTTCCCGGTGATGTGCTGCGTATGGAGCTGAATCTGTTGAAATGTCGTCGCGGCATTTATCAGTTTTCCGGAAAAGCCTATGTCGGCGAAACACTGGTCACTGAAGCGGAACTCAAAGCAACTTTTGTTGATCGGGAAGGCTAATTCATGATACACCCCACCGCAATTATCGAGCCGGGAGCGCAACTGGGCAAAGATGTTCAGGTTGGTGCCTACTCCATTATTCGTGAGCATGTTGTTCTTGGCGACCGCACCGTTGTTGGTCCCCATGTTGTGATTGAAGGACGCACCACGATTGGCTGCGACAACGAAATTTTTCAATTTGCATCCATTGGTGCCATCCCACAGGATCTTAAATTCCATGGTGAAAAATCGACCCTGACCATTGGTGATCGGAACAAAATCCGTGAATTTACCACGATGCATCTGGGAACAGAAGATGGTGGTGGTAAGACCGTGATCGGTAGCGATAACCTGTTTATGGCTTATACCCATGTCGCTCATGATTGCATTGTCGGCAACCATGTTATTTTGGCGAACAATGCCACACTGGCCGGGCATGTCGAAGTGGATGATTACGCCATTCTCGGTGGTATGTCGGCTGTTCATCAGTTTACCCGGGTTGGAGCTCACGTCATGGCCAGCGGTGGTTCAATGATTGCCCAGGATGTTCCCCCGTTTGTCATTGCTCAGGGTGACCGTGCAAAAACCATTGGTTTGAATCTGATTGGTCTCAAACGGCGCGGCTTTAGCTCTGAATCGCTGTCCGCGTTGAAAAAAGCCTATAAACTGGTGTTCCGTTCCGGATTGCGTCAGGAAGAAGCTCTGCAACAGATTGCCGACACGGTGGATGATTGTCCTGAGGTGCGCGCCTTTACCGATTTTATCCGCACCAGTGAACGGGGCGTGGCTCGTTAGGCTGCTGCTCTACAGTAACTGAGGAGGGCTTTGCAAAAAAGTCCTTTGATGTCACTCTTGCGACTTTCATCAAGGAACGACGCGCATGACGATATCATCCCAATGCCTCGGATCGCGACGCGCTCTGATTGTCACCGGAGAAGCCTCTGGTGACCTGCATGGTGCCAATTTGATCAAAGCCGCTCACCACCTGGACCCTGACTTGGCATTTTGCGGGGTTGGTGGTGAAAAGATGGCGGCGGCGGGCTGTGAGATCCTCGTCCCCAGCTCTGAACTTTCTGTGATGGGCCTGGTGGAAGTGGTGCGCCATCTGCCACGAATCTGGCGGGTTTTTCAGCAGCTCAAGCAGTTGTTATTCAGTCCGCAGGCTCCTGATGTAGTGATTCTGATCGATTCCCCCGATTTTAATCTGCGTCTGGCCAAGCAGGCCAAAAAAGCCGGCATCCCGGTGCTCTATTATGTCAGCCCACAGGTGTGGGCGTGGCGTAAAGGCCGTGTCAAAGGGATTTCCGCTGTGGTGGACCGTCTGGCCGCCATCTTCCCGTTTGAACCGGACTGTTACCGGGGCTACCCCATTGATGTGCGCTATGTCGGTCATCCTTTGCTGGACGAAGCTGGAGTCAGTGATGATGTTGAGGCGATACGGCAACGCTATCAACTTACTGGTCAGGGACCGACCATCGGTTTGTTTCCGGGCAGTCGTCAGAATGAATTGACCTATTCTTTTCCAACCATTGTCGAAACCGCTGCCAAACTGGCCCAGGCCTATCCTGAAGCGGACTTTGTCCTTCCTCTGGCACCGGGCGTGACTGAAGAGCAACTTCGTCCGCAACTGGAAACTGCCGGTGTCAATGCCACCTTTGTTCGTGATAGCATCTACGACACGGCCGCAGTCTGTGATGTGGTGCTGTGTGTATCGGGAACGGTGACACTGCAGGTGGCTCTGGCGGAAACGCCCATGGCGATTTTGTATAAAGCCGCGCCTGTGACCTATGCGATCGGAAAACATCTGGTGTCGGTCGAGTTTATCGGCCTGCCCAATATCGTTGCCGGTAAATCGGTGGTGCGGGAATTTATTCAGGATGATGCCCACCCGCAGGCCCTGTCTGATGAGATCAGACGGATTCTCGATGATGAAGCGTATCACCAGACAATGAAACAACACCTGGCTGAAGTGCGACATCGCATGGGAGAGCCCGGTTGTTCAGGGCGGGTCGCTGAGATGGCAATTGAATTAAGTTGCGAACATGCGCAACAAGGGAGTTCACATGGCAGGGCATAATATGCAGGTTTATCGGCGGCTATTGAATTATTCACGGCCGTATGTACGCCGCATTGCATTGGCCATGATCGCTTCCTTAGGCGTTGCTGGAACTGATGTAGCCATTGCCAAATTGGTCCAACCTCTGGTGGATTATGTTCTCGCTGCCCAAAATATGACACTGGTCAATCTGGTTCCGCTGGTGGTCATCGGTTTAGCAACGATCAAGGGCGTGTCGCGATATATTCAGGAATATTTTATGAAAACCGCCGGTCAGATGGTGGTTCAGGATCTGCGCAACAGTTTGTATTGTCACTCTCTTGATCTGTCGATGCGTTATTATTCAAAGAACTCCGTTGGCAGTATGGTTTCAAGAATACTTAACGATGTCAACATGTTGCAAAAATCTGCTGCCGACGAACTGGTGACGGTTGTACGCGAAGGTCTTACGTTGATCGGCTTGGTCGGTCTGTTGTTTTACAATGACTGGCGACTGGCGATTGTGGCGTTTACTGTCCTGCCGGTGGCTGTTGTCCCGGCATCGCAGATCGGCCGGCGCATCAAGAAGTATGTGCGCAAGAGTCTGACCAATATGAGCACTTTGACCGGTATCCTCCAGGAATCGTTCAGTGGTATTAAGGTCGTTAAAGCTTTCGGCACGGAAACGGCGGAAAAAGAGAAATTTAATCGCGAAAATTGGAATTTCTATCTGCGCATGCGCAAAGTGATTCGCTACGATTCGGCGACAGCCCCTATTATGGAGGTGTTGGCATCCTTTGGAGCCGCCGGTGTGCTGTGGTACGGTATTCAACGGGTTATGGAAGGGGCGATCACTCAGGGGGAATTGCTGTCGTTCATTGCCGCTATGGGCATGATGTACGGCCCTATGAAACGGCTGATCAAAACCAACAATGTTATCCAAAAAGCGGTTGGTGCTGCTGAGCGTGTGTTTGAAATGCTTGATCTGAAGCCCGACCTGACTGATCGTGATGATGCAATTGAACTACCGCGCTGTCGTGGCCATGTTGTGTTTAATAAGGTTGATTTTGCCTATGAAGATGAGCCGGTTCTGCGTGGTTTTAGTGCTGATGTACCGCCGGGTAAAATGATTGCCGTGGTCGGAGCCAGTGGTGCTGGCAAGTCGACCTTGATCGGCTTGCTGGCGCGGTTCTATGATCCTGTGGCCGGGCAGATTTTGATCGATGGCTACGATATTGCCTCTGTGACTCAGAGCAGCCTCAAAAACCAGATTGCCTTGGTGGATCAGGAGACATTTTTGTTCCACGATACGCTGTATAATAATATTCGCTACTCTAACGTGAATGCGACCGATGCCGAGGTGGAAGAGGCTGCTCAACTGGCGTTTGCCGACGAGTTTATCCGTGAAATGCCGCAGGGCTATGAAACGGTGATCGGTGATCGCGGTGTGCGTTTGTCCGGTGGGCAGCGCCAGCGCATCTGCATTGCTCGGGCTATTTTGCGTGATGCACCCATTCTGTTGCTGGATGAAGCCACCAGTGCTTTGGATACAGAGAGCGAAACCGTGGTGCAGAAGGCGTTGGCCAACCTGATGAAGGAGCGCACCACCTTTGTTATCGCGCATCGTTTGTCGACCATCATGCATGCCGATGAAATTCTGGTGTTGAGTGAAGGTGTGCTGGTTGAGCAGGGGCGTCATGATGAGTTGCTTGCTGCCGGTGGCGTATATCGTCGCCTGCACGACATGCAGTTTGAGGACCGGCGATGAAACGGATTGGCGACTGGTTGCTGATGAATGTCGCACCGTGGTTGGCTGCGCAGATCATTCGCCTGCTGGCGGTGACGTCACGTAAAGAGATTGTCGGTGCTGAAGACGTGGATCAATTGTGGCAGCAGGACCAGCCGGTGATCTTGTCCTTCTGGCACGATCAACTTTTGCTGATGGCGCAAGGGTATCAGGGGCCGGGCTCGCAGATTTTGATCAGCGCCTCTAAGGATGGCGAGCTGATTGCCCGTACCATGCACCATCTTGGACAACATGCGGTACGCGGCTCATCCAGTCGCGGTGGCCGGTCTGCCTTCAAACAATTATTGCGTTTGGCGCGCGAAGCCAAAGATCTGGTGATTACGCCGGATGGCCCGCGTGGCCCGCGCCATGAGTTAAAAGAAGGGGTGGTGCAATTGGCCCGTTTATCGGGACGGCCGGTGGTTCCGATGGCACTGGTTGCCAGCCGTGGTCACCGTTTTGCCTCCTGGGACCGGTTTTTACTACCCTATCCTTTTGGACGGCTGGTGTATGCCTATGGCACGCCCCAGTATTGTGACAAAGAGGACGACCCGCAACAGTTTCGCCAGCGTCTGGAGCAGGCGATGATGCAGACGCAGCTCAAAGCTGAGCAGCGGTTGGAGAGTTATGGTTTATCTGCTGTATGACATTATCGTCTGGTTGATCGCCCTGTTTCTGGTGCCTTGCTATCTGATCCGGGGGGTGATTCAGGGCAAGGTGCGTCGTGGTCTGCGCGAACGTCTCGGTTTTTTTGAGCCTGAGCGATTTAATTACGACACGTCACGCCAGGTGTTCTGGATTCACGCGGTGTCTGTTGGCGAAACCCGCGCGGCCATTCCCCTGATCAAGGCATTACGCAAAAACCATCCCGATGCCGTTCTGGTGTTGTCCAACGTTACTGAAACCGGCCATGAAATTGCGCGCGGTATTCAGGTGGTCGATGAGTGTTTGTTTTTCCCCCTGGACGCCTCCTGGGTGGTGCAACGGGTGGTACAACGTGTGCGTCCCGATCAGGTGATCATTGTCGAAACAGAGCTGTGGCCCAACTTTATCCGCACCTGTCATCGTTTTGGTATTCCCGTCCATTTAGTCAATGGTCGTATTTCGGATCGTTCTTTTCCGCGCTATCTGCGGTTTAAAAAGTTATTGCAGCCGCTGTTGGGCTTGCTCAACAGTTTCTGTATGCAGTCACAAACGGATGCCGATCGTGTCGAACAGCTTGGAGCACCGCTGGATAAAATCGTTGTTACCGGCAACATCAAGTTTGATATGGAATCGAGCTTGCCCGCCGATGTCAGCAATGAACAACTGCGACAGGAGTTCCATGTGCCGGAAACCTGTCGGGTGCTGGTGGCCGGGAGTACCCATAGTGGTGAAGAGGAGTTGGTCATCACCGTTTATCAGCAGTTGCGCAAGCGCTTTGATGACCTGTTGCTGATTCTGGTCCCGCGTCATCCCGAGCGGTGTGACCAGGTGGCGGAATGGCTGACGGATGCCCGTCTGCAGTGGCAACGTCGCTCACAGTTGGCGGACCAGCCCCTTGCCTGCGGCCAGGTGCTGCTGGTAGATACCATTGGTGAAATGCTCAAATTTTACCAGTTGGCTCAAGTGATCTTTGTAGGGGGGAGCTTGGTCCCTGTTGGTGGCCATAACGTTCTTGAAGCGTCGTTGTTAAAGAAGCCGGTTCTTTTTGGTCCCTATATGCACAATTTTCGTGAGATCGCCGCGATGATTGAGCAGGCTCAGGGGGGCGGTCGGATTGAAGACAGTGATGCTCTGCGCCGTGAGTTGGAGCGCCTGCTTGACGATCCGCAGGCCTGTCTGTCCATGGGCGAAAAAGGCTCGGTCCTGCTGCAGAAAAATTCCGGTGCCACGTTGCAAACCCTTCACCATGTCCTGCGTTTAAAGCCCTAGCCATGGCGAATTTCGTCTCTCTACATCGCCGGCTGGTGACACAGGGGGCACAGACATGGTCCGAAAAAGTGCTGTTTGCCCTGCTCGTTCCTGTCGCCCTGTTATACGGTTTCATCAACTGGCTGCGGGGGTTTTGTTATAATCGCGGCTGGTTGTCGACCTATCATTCCTCATTACCGATTATTTCTGTGGGCAATCTGGCGGTTGGCGGACTCGGCAAGACACCGGTTGTTGACTGGTTGGTGAACTATTTTTCTCGTCAGGGTAAACGGGTGGCGATTGTCAGCCGTGGTTATGGAGGGAGCTTTGCCGGTGACCTCGGTGTCGTGTCTGCTGGCGATGGTCAGTTGCTGATGGAGGCGCGTGTTGCCGGTGATGAACCGGTGCTGCTGGCGCGCCGTAATCCTCATGTGCCGGTGTTGATTGCCCGCAAACGGGTGGTCGCAATTCAGGAACTGGAGCGCACTTTTGATGTCGATCTGGTTGTGCTGGATGATGCCTTTCAACACCGTCAAGTTGGCCGATCCATTGATCTGGTGCTACTGGATGCGCATCGGCCCTTCGGCAATGGCTGGCCATTGCCGCTCGGTAATTTGCGCGAATTCCCCTGTGCTTTGCGACGGGCGGATCTGTTGTTGCTGACACGTGGACAGCAGGAACATCACGAGGCCATTGCCGGCAAGCCGACCTTTTCAAGTCGCCATGTTCTGGCCAATGAAGTCACCGATCTCAATGGTTCGGTGGCTTGCGTGGATCAGCTTCGCGGTAAAAAAATCGTGGCCTTTGCCGGGATTGCCAATCCCCAGGCATTTTTCAGTTCTCTGTCTTCTTTGGGACTGACATTGTCTCAGCAGATTCCCCTTGCAGATCATGTTAAGTATTCGCCTGCGGTTGTGGAAAAACTCACTCAGGCTGCTGCGGGAGCCGATCTTCTCATCACCACCGAAAAAGACGCCGTCAAACTGACTGCTAACATGTTTAACATCCCCTGCTATTACATTCCGTTAACACTAGAGATTGGAGATTGTGAGGCCTTTGGCCATCAATTATGTACCCTGATCTGAGTTAACTATGTCACTGCAGCCGGAACTGCTCGAATTACTCGCTTGTCCCCAATGTAAGCAGCCTGTCGAGATGTCCGGAGATGAAGCGGTACACTGTTGCTCCTGTCACAGCCGTTTTCCGGTGCGAGACGGTATCCCGGCCATGCTGGTTTATCGGAATGACGGCAAGCCGAATGAGGCAACACCTCACAAAAGTTTGCTTCCTGGCAGCGGCCCGCTATTGATCCTCAATGATGGCAAACCCGGCCATGTCAACCAATCCCTTGCCTTTGCAAAATTACTCAATCGCGACTATCGGTTGCTTGATGTCGGTTTTAAATACCGCACTTCAAAAGGATTCTCCTACGTCGCGGATCGGTTCGGCTTTTATTCGCCGCGCTTTTTTATGGCGGATATACCCACCGATCATTATGACGCTGTGGTCTCGGCCGGTTCGGAAACCTATTACGCCAACCGAACCTTGTCACGTTGCTTAGGCTGTAAATCCGTCGCCATCATGATGCCAAAAAGCTATCGACTTGATTTCGATTTGATCGTTGCCCAACAGCATGATAACCCACCAGCGCAAGCCAATATTGTTTCCGTTCCCATCAATCTGAGTTTTTCCCAGCCTCAGGGTGTTGTGACACCTGTGACGGCTGAACGCTACATTGCTCTGATCGTTGGTGGCGACAGTGCTCAGCAAAAACTGGATGTTGATCTGCTGCGTCAGCAGGTTGAAAAGATCATGCCGTTGTTTCCCGAGCACAAGGTGTGGCTGACCACATCGCGGCGTACGCCTGTTGCTGCCGAACAGATGTTGCGTGATTATCCGTTCACTGACCCCATCTGGTATTCGGAAAATCCCGTCAATCCGATCTCTGATTATCTCCATGGTGCCGATTATGTTTTTGTGACCGCGGATTCAAGCTCCATGATCAGTGAAGCGGTCAGCTTCGGCAATGCCTGTGTCGAGGTGCTCCCCCTGTCTGTGCCGATGCCCACTCGTGGAAAATTTTTCCGCCTGTTGTCCCGCCTGGAAACCATGGACTGCCTGCATGTGTTTGATGGTTCCTGCCGCAGTTGCAAAAAAAAGGTCGATTTGTGCTTTATCCTCAACAAACCCAAATAATTCACACGGATAATCCCGCGCTATTATGAAAATCCTTCAGATTACGGCAGCTCTACAGCAGGGTGGTGTTGAACGGGGGACCGTTGAAATGGCGGCATACATTGTCGCTCAAGGCGGACAAAGTCTGGTGGCCTCTCAAGGGGGGCGTCTGGTCGAGGAGCTGGAAGCTCAAGGTTCGCGGCATCTGCAACTTCCCCTGGCGCGACGGACTCCGTGGATTATTTTGTCCAACGCGTTCAAGCTGCGTCGCATCATTCAACAGGAAAAAGTCAGTTTGGTGCATGCACGTTCACGGGCACCGGCTTGGGCGGCTTATCTGGCCTGTCGGTGGACCGGAGTGCCGTTTCTAACCACGTTTCACGGCACTCACCGCATTCAGAATCGGCTGAAGAGGTTTTACAACAGCATCATGGTGCGTGGTCAGCGGGTGATAGCCATCAGTGGTTTTATCAAAACCCATGTGATGACCCATTACGCCGTGGATGAGGCACGTATCGACCTGGCACCTCGTGGCTATGATCCTGATGTATTCAATCCGGATTTGGTTGATGTCGCGTGTATTCGTCCGCTGCAGCAACATTTGGAGTTGTCCGAAGGTGTGCCGGTAATTTCGTTGCCTGGGCGACTGACACGTTGGAAAGGACAGGTGGTCTTGCTTGAAGCTCTCAATCAGATCAAGGATCTGTCGTGGCAGGTGATGTTTATTGGTGGTGAAGAGAAAAAAGCCGCTTACCTACTTGAACTACAAAACCTGGCGGCACGTTATCAGATTGCTGACCGGGTGCGCTTTGTCGGTACACAGGCGGATATCGCTTTGTATTACCAGCTTAGCGACCTGGTGGTGTCGGCCTCGACGGAACCGGAGGCGTTCGGTCGGGTGGCCGTAGAAGCCCAAGCCATGGGCTGCCCGGTCATTGCCTCGGCCCATGGTGGCGCGCTGGAAACAGTGCGCGATGGTGAGACCGGCTGGCTGTTTAAACCCGGCGATGCCGATGACCTTGCGGCAACCTTGAGGCGGGTTTTGACAGGCAACGATGATCTGCGTGCCGTTGGCGCGCGTGGCCGGCAATGGGTGGCAGAGCATTATACCATCGACCGCATGTGTCAGGCGGAGTGGAACTGCTATGAAAAGGTGGTGCGGCGATGAGGACAATGGCGGTGACGCTGTGTCTATTGGAAAGATCGGGTAGCCACCGACCAATCAGACGGGGCGAGACAAAAGAGCCAAAGATTTTATTTTCAAGATAAAGGCCTCGATAAACCCTTACATCACACAGAATTTTGACCTTCTCCGTGTCTCGGTGACTCCGTGGTCAAGGTGGCTTTTGGTTGATTATTCGAAGATAGGATGAACTCAATGCGCGTATTACATATTGCGTATCAACAACTGCGGCGTTACGGCAAGACCCGGGTGAGTTGGGCGCAAAAACTGACCAGCGGTCTGATTAAAAATGATCATTGTGTTCAGGTGTTCAGTGACCGCGATGTGGCGGCGTTTGAAGCACCGTTCGGCTGGCGGGATCTGGGGTGCGGCAAGGCCAATAAACGTCTGCTGGAGATGGTCGAAGCCTTTGAGCCGGACCTGGTAATTGCCGGCCATTGTGACATCATCACCAACGCGACATTGCAGCAGATCAAGCGGTTGCAGCCGGGCGTTGTTGTGGCGCATTGCAATAATGATCCGCTGTTCGTGCCGGAGAATGTTGAGAAGATCAAACATCGCGCCGAGGTGGTTGATGCGATTTTTGTGTCGACCGGACGGCGCGAGTTGTCCTTGTTTCAGGGCGATAATGCGCGCCTGTATCACATGCCCAATCCGGTGGATCCGGCGGTGGAAACGCTCAATAACGCCCGGCGAACCAATTTGGATATCGACCTGCTGTTTTGCAGCAACAGCAACGATTTTACCAAACGTTTGCAAATGGTCGGCTCACTCAGGGACAGCCTCGCTGACGAGATGAATTTCAAAACTTTTGGCAGCTTTGGAGAATCTCCGGTGTGGGGCCGTGACTATGACCGGGCTTTGGCCGAGACCAAGATGGGGTTGAACCTTAATCGCCAGGAGGGGCATTACTGGTATTCCTCAGCGCGTATGGCCCAACTTGCCGGCAATGGCATTCTGCAGTTTACCCATTCTGGCCCACAGTTTGACGAGTTATTGCCCCCGGAGTCGGTGGTGTATTTCAACGATGAAGATGATCTGCTCAAAAAGATTCGTTTGTTTCATGGTGATGACGCCATGCGTTGTGCCTGGGCGGAGCAAGCGCGAGCTTTCTTCCAGCAGGAGATGAACAATACCCTGTATGCGCAATATATCCTTGAGGCGTCCTTGCTGCAACCGTTCAGCCATGACTATGTCTGGGCAGAGGATATTCATCTGGATGGTACGTTGAAGTGAGGCTGCAACTGGCGCACATCGAACCGTTTGCCCGGGGAGGCAATCGACTGTGTTACGTCCATCCCGACAATCCCGATTGCTGCGTGAAGGTGCGCCGTCCGGATTTTACCCTGGCAGACTGTCGGCGTAAGAAGGGCTTTCCGCGCAATCTCCGGCCGCTCTCCAGTTTTGATGATAATCGTGAAGAAGCTGCTGTGATCAAGGCGCTGCAAAAAAGCCGAGGAGAGACGATTCATCACCACATTTATCGCTGTGACGGTTTTGTTGAGACGGATTTGGGGCCGGGGCTGATGACCGAGCTGGTGCGCGATGCCGATGGGCGGATTTCCGTCTCCCTGAAACAGGACTTATGGGAGCGCGGCTACCCCGCAGCAACCCGCCGGGCTGTTGAGGTTTTGGCGGACTTCTGGTTGGAACACCTTGTGCCGTCACGGGAGGTGTTAACCCACAATATTGTGGTTCAACGCGGTGCACATGATGAGATTCGCCGATTGGTGGTGATCGACGGACTGGGATCTCCTTACGTGTTTCCGTTTGCCTGGTTGCCGAAAACGGTTCGCCGCCACAAGGTGAGCCAGCGCGTCCGACGGTTGCATAAACGAATTAGACAATTTGTCCGTCGTTGCGACAGTGGTCATGAACCAAGTCGGGTTGGTATGTTGCAGCACCGTGGCGTCGAAAACGACCAAAGCAGATCAGCTACGACGACCACCCAGACATCCGTAGCAAAGGACTGATCTTTCTATGAAGTTGATGCAGATTCTTTTGTCCCAGTCTGAGGCCGGTGCCGAGACCTATTTTGAAAAGGTTGCTGCCGCCTTTGCCAAAGATGATGTGATTGAACAGCGCCTGATCATTGAGGCGCAGCCGTCTCGAGAAGTGCGGCTGCACCAAGCGGAGGTTGATTTTCGCACCTTGCCCATGGGCCGTATTACCAAGCCGCTTTTTTACAATCAGCGCCTGAAGCGAGAGGTGGACGAGTTTGACCCTGATCTGATTTTGACCTGGGTCAACCGGGCATCACGCAAGTGCCCGTCGACCTCAGCCGTGGTGGTTGGACGTCTTGGTGGCTATTACGACATCACCAATTATCGCAAATGTGATCATCTGATTGTCAATACGCCGGATCTGGTGCGTCATGTCACCCGCCATGACTGGCCGCAACACGACGTCAGTATGATCTCCAATTTTGGTGAACTACTGGAAAGTCTGGACGTTCCGGAATCCTTGCCATCAATTCCTGATGGTCATCGGGTTTTACTGTCCTTAGGGCGACTGCATGAAAAAAAAGCTCAGGATGTTCTGATTCGCGCGCTCCCCGATATTCCACAGGCCACCCTGCTGATTGCCGGTGACGGTGAATTGAAATCCTCTTTGGTTGATTTGGCCGCATCGTTGGGTGTTGCTGATCGGGTTCATCTTCTTGGCTTGCGCAAGGATGTTCGTGCGTTGTTTGCTCTGGCTGATATCTGTGTGTTTCCGTCCCGTTTTGAACCCCTCGGCAATGTGGTTCTGGAGGCTTGGGCAACTGGAACACCCATTGTCGCTGCGGCCAGTCAGGGGCCTTCCTGGTTGATTGAAGACGGTTGCAACGGGTTGTTGTTTGACGTGGACAATGTCATTCAGTGTGCAGCTCAGGTTAATCGCTTACTGGCAGATGGCCAATTTGCCGAGCGCCTGGTTGAGCAGGGACGTCGGACGTTTTCTCAGGAGTTCAGCATGGAGGTGATCATTGGCCGTTACAAAGCCCTTTTTAAGGATCTTATAGCTAAGCAGGCTTGCGGTAGGACGGTATGATGAGTCATCCCAGGGTTGCCCAGGTACTTGCCGGAGCTGAGCAGGGCGGGGCGGAAAATTTTTATGTGCGGCTGGTGCAGGGGTTACACGATATTCATGCCCTTGAGCAAAAGGCGTTTATCCGCAACCATCCCGAGCGTGTCGAGGCGTTGCGCGACTTTGGCGTGAGCGTTGACGGGTTTCGTTTTGGTGGTCCTTTGCATGTTTTTGATCGTCTTCGCTTTGTCCGTGCCCTTGAAAGCTTTGATCCCGACATTGTCATGACTTGGATGAATCGGGCCAGTGGCCTGACTCCACGGGGGTCCTATCAACTGGTTTGTCGTCTCGGCCATTATTACAATCTCAAATATTACCGCCACGCCGATTACTGGGTGGGAATATCTAAGGGGATCTGCGATCACCTGGTGCGGGGCGGCATGTCGGCCAAGCGGGTGGTGCATATTCCGAATTTTGCCGATGAAACACCGGTCTGTGCTTTGCCGCGCGATAGCTTTAATACCCCGACGGATCGTCCGTTGTTGTTGGCCGCTGGGCGTTTGCATATCAACAAAGGATTCGACACGTTGTTGCAGGCGCTGGTGACCATTCCCGATGCCATGTTGTGGCTGGCTGGAGCAGGACCGGAAGAGCAGGCCCTGAAAAAGTTATGTCATGAGCTTGGTCTGGATGACCGGGTGCGATTTCTTGGCTGGCGCAATGATGTCACGGCTTTGATGCGTACCGCCGATCTGTTTGTGTGTCCGTCACGCCATGAGGGGCTGGGGTCGATTGTTATGGAATCATGGGCACATCAGTGCCCGATTGTGGCGACCAACTCTCAGGGGCCGGGGGAAGTGATTGAGGATGGGGTGACAGGTTTGGTGGTGCCGGTGGATCAGCCCCAACCGCTTGCTGAAGCGATCTGTGGGTTGCTGGTTGATTCGACTGCGCGAGGACGACTTGTTGAACAGGCGGCCGACCATTATCAGCGGCACTACGCTCAGCGCGTTATCGTTGACAAATATCATCAGTTCTATCAGTCGCTTATGTAATTTACCTCCATCGCCAGGCTGTTGAAGAACAGTCTGTGGGATAAGCAATGTTGTCGGGAGATGCTTTTTGACAGACCAGAGTTTTATACGCCGCTTTTGTGAGGTGTCATTGTGGTGAACACGTTAAAAACACAGTGCAGGGCCAGTGCCTGGGAGCGAGTGTTTGGTGGTGATTTATGGATTTTGCGGAATATCATGCGGCGGTTTGTCAGTGTGTTTATGGCTCTGATTCCGTTCAAAGCCTGGCGGCACCAGGCGCGGGAGAATTTGGACCGCTGGATTATCGCGTGCAATGCCGGGAAAATCGCCCATTTTGTTGAACAGTATCCGCCGGTCAAGAGTGAACTGGAAACCGTTGCGTCTCTTGTTAAAAACGGTGCCAGTATCGGACGTTTTGGTGACGGTGAATTCAATATGTGCATTGGCCGCCATAAATCATTTCAGACCTATGACAGTACTCTCGTTGCTCGGTTAAAAGAAGTTCTACACAGCACCGATGAGAACTTTCTGGTCGGCATTAACACCATTCAGGCAGAGCACGATCTGACCGAAATCTGGAAAAAATTTGTTGTGCGTCGGGGAAACCGAGTTTTGAAACTTCTCGACCATAATCGGTTGTATGATTCCTCGACAATCACCACGGTGTTTCCGCAACAAAGCACTTCTTTTGAGGATTATATCACTGCGCTTAAATTGATCTGGCACAACAGAAAAGTGGTCTTTGTGGTTGGTCGCAACAGCCGGTTTTTTTTCGAAAAGGAGCTGTTTGATAATCTGCGCTGCCACGAATTTGTCTATGGCCCTGCCAAAGATGCGTTCAGTGTTTACGACGAGCTGATGAAGCAGGTGATGGTGTATGACAAAGATTGGTTAATCCTGATTGCCCTTGGCCCGACTGCGACCGTCATGGCGTATGATCTCTATCGCACTGGTTACCAGGCGATCGATCTTGGACAGACACCTTCAAAATATCATAAAGCCAAATATGGCTCGCTTTATCCTGCAGATCATCCCCTTTTCGAGTTGAACCCTCTTTGAAACACATTATTTTGTGATGGTTTTTCCAGGATTTTGTGCCGTATTTGATCATAGGTTTTTTACATGACATTGACGAAAAGAATGTCGCTTTTGCTTGTCCTCTCAGGTTTGTGGATCGCTTTTTTCCCCGCGAAAGGTGTTGTGTTTCAGGGCTGCCTTTATTTATTGCCACTGCTGGTTATGGCCTGCGGCGATACGCGTCAGTTGTTGTGGCAACACGCCCGACAGATTACCGTGCTGAGTCTCTGTTTTGCGCTGCCATTGTTGCTCTCTGAACTACGTGCAGTTGTGTTGCGGGGATGCCCGTTCAGTGATGGCGCGTTTGAGGCGTTCTGGCGTTTAGCGTTTTTCCCGCTAATTCTGCTCACGGTATGCCGTTATTGCCACTGCACATCGCGCCAGATTCTCCTGGCTTTGACCGGTGTGGGAGTTTTTTATGGTTTGGCCGGGCTGAGTGGCGTGTTTTTTGATGATGTTCCTATGATTCGCTCTTTTGGTGCTCGTGCGGCCGGTTTTATTTCAAATCCCAACCCGTTTGGCTTTTTGATGGCCATCACCTCTCTGGTGGCTGTGTTTCTGGTCATGACGGCATACCGTCATACCGAGCGTATCCTGGGTGTTGTTGGCGCTGGTGTTGGCTTATCCGGTCTGCTTGTTTCCGGAAGTCGCAGTGCCTTACTTGGAACGCTGGTTGCGTTTGTTGCTATGGCAATCCTCAGCTGGCGTTATTTGCGCACCTCTTCGTTGTCGGTAAAATCGATTGTCAGTGGTGGTGTCATTGCCATGCTGTTGGTGGCGATACTTGCTGCATTGCCAAATTTTTCTTGGGACCTGCTCAATCATCGGATTGCTCATGCTGTTCAGGGCGACATCCGTCTAACGATCTGGTCGCAGTATCTTGAGCGGTTTATCGAGCATCCTTTTTTGGGTGTACCGATCAGTTGCAGTCAGAAAATCCACATCAGAGGTCATGGATTCGGACCTCATAATATGTATCTGTCTGTTCTGGTTCAATCCGGCATTGTTGGTGTCGCAGCGCTGTTCACCGGCCTGGTGTGGCTGATTCATAAGGCGAGTTTGATCTGTCTGGAACGGATCGTGGTGGTGCCGATGGCCTTGGCTTTGTGTTTATATTGTTTCTTTAATTCGTCTTTTTTCGGCAATGAAATAACACAAGGGGTTTTTGCTTTAATTGTGGTTTTGAGTTTTCAGCCCTTACATGAGTTGCGTAGATGAAATATCTTGTTACCGGTACCGCCGGTTTTATCGGTCTGCATGTTTCATTGCGATTATTGCGTGAGGGGCACGAGGTGGTCGGCCTCGATAACATGAATTCTTATTATGATCCGGCATTGAAAACCTATCGCCTGGCTCAGCTAAACCCTTACGAACGTTTTACATTCCTTGAACTGGATTTGACCGATCGTCAGGGCATTGCTGAGTTATTTCGGGGGGAACATTTTGATCGGGTCATCCATTTGGCCGCTCAAGCGGGAGTGCGCCATTCTCTAAAAGCGCCGTTTGATTATGTTGACAGCAATTTGGTTGGCATGATGACGATTCTGGAAGGGTGCCGCCATCAGCAGGTAGAGCATCTGGTGTTTGCTTCGTCCAGTTCGGTTTACGGGATGAACAGTACGATTCCATTCAGTGAGACGGATAGCGTCGATTATCCCGTGTCGTTGTATGCGGCGACGAAAAAATCCTGTGAACTGATGGCCCACTCCTATGCTCATCTGTATGGCCTGCCGGTCACCGGACTGCGGTTTTTTACCGTGTATGGCCCCGGCGGACGGCCCGATATGGCGCCGTGGCTGTTTACGGAAGCGATTGTCAACGATCAGCCCATTAAGGTGTTTAACCATGGCGAGATGGCGCGTGATTTTACCTATATCGACGATGTGGTGGAATGTGTGGCGCGTCTTCAAAACGTGATTCCCGGCTGGCAAAGGCAGGAGGAGGGGACGGCAAGGGCCCCCTATAAAATATATAATGTTGGTAATCATCAGCCGGTTGAGTTGAAACGATTTATTGCTGCCATTGAACAATCGTGTGGGAAAACTGCTGAAAAAATCTACCTGGATATGCAACCCGGCGATGTGCTGAAAACCTACGCCGATACGAGTCGATTAAACGCGGTGATTAGCTACGCTCCGCAGAGGTCCATTGAGCAGGGTGTTGAGCACTTTGTTCGCTGGTATCAGGACTCGTGGTTGTCAGGGGGCCGTGATGCTGATGACGGGCGACATAAATTACGGTGCTAAATAGAGAGTAACGCTTTGAGGGACTGAGCGCAGAGATCTGTGGTGATAATTTGCGTCTTTTTGCAAAACAACGATTGCTTTTTTCGCTACCGTCGTTGAAAATAGTCTATTTAGAACTTTTTCAACGCCTTGTTAGGTAATAAACCGGTGGGCATCATTATTTCAGCTTCGCCGTTACCATGTCATTAAGCTATTAGCGTTTGATGAGATGGTCGAGTTAGATTTTTGTGTTGGATGTATTTTTCAAGACCTGACATGGCAAAGATTGTCAGCAAAAGACACGACGAAGAGCTGGTGTCGCTGACGTCCCATGTTTAAATTTTCCCAGGAGATTTCAATGGGTATAGATCAGGAATTATTACAATGGTTGGTTTGTCCCAAGTGTAAAGGGGCCGTGCAGTTGGATAACGATGACAAACTGGTGTGTGAAGCGTGTTCGTTGCGTTATCCGGTTCGTGATGGACTGCCGGTGATGTTGATTGATGAAGCGGAAGAGGTGGAGACCGCAACGTCGTGAGCAAAACCTGTTTGACTTCACAACAGCCGCAACGCATTGTCGTTCGCGGGACGAACTGGATTGGCGATGCGGTGATGACAACTCCGGCGTTGTCGGCGTTGCGGGCCTGTTATCCCGAGGCTGAAATTGTCATGCTGGCCAATCCGTTGGTGGCGGAGCTGTTTCGGGTTCATCCGGCCATTGACCGGGTGATGGTCTATGACCGTAAAGGGCGGCATAAGGGTGTCGGTGGCTTTTTGACCATGGCCAATGAGTTGCGCCGCGAAAAGTTTGATCTTGCCGTGTTGCTGCAGAATGCTATTGAAGCGGCATTGCTGGCGTTTGTCGCGCGCATTCCCTGTCGGGCCGGTTACACCACCGACGGTCGCCGCTTGTTGCTTAACGCACCTGTGACTGTGACGGCTGCTGATAAATTGCTGCACCATACCGATTATTATCTGCAACTGCTGGGTCGCCTGGGTATTGAAGGTGGCGATGGCCGTTTGTGTCTGACGATTGATGAGCAAGAGCAGGCTTGGGCGGAATCGATTCTCGGGGATGAACGGGTGATTGCCGTGAACCCCGGTGCAGCTTACGGTTCGGCCAAACGGTGGATTCCGGAGCGCTTTGCCGAGGTCGCGGATCAGTTGGCCGCACGCTATCAGAGCCGTATTCTGCTGACCGGTGGTCCGGGAGAGTCGGAGATTGGCCAGGATATCGCGGCTGCGATGAATCACGATGTGATTAATATGGTGGGGCAGACCACGGTGCGTCAAGTGATGGCTTTGTTGGCCAACAGCCGTTTGCTGGTGACCAATGATTCCGGTCCCATGCATGTGGCTTCCGCCTTTGATATTCCGATTGTAGCCGTGTTCGGTTCCACGGACCATACCACCACCTGTCCAGCCTCCGAGCGGGTGCGCATTGTGCGTAAGGAGACCGATTGTGCGCCATGTCTGTTGCGTCAATGTCCGACCGATCATCGTTGTATGACCGCCATTGAAGCTTCGGATGTGATTGAAGCCGCCTGCGAGTTACTGGAAAAGTAATCCATGAAAATTCTTATCGTTAAGATGAGCGCCCTGGGCGATGTCATCCATGCGCTTCCGGTGCTGCGCTATATTCATCAGCTTCACCCTGATGCCGAAATTGATTGGGTGGTTGAAGATCCGTTTGCCCCTGTTCTGGCCGGTCATCCGGATCTTCACGAAATTCTCACGGTGCGCACCAAGTATTGGCGTACCTTGCCGACCATGACCATGCTCGGCAAGGCGTTGAAATATATCCGGCGTTTGCGGCGTGATCATTATGATGTGGTGTTGGATCTTCAGGGCAACAGCAAGAGTGGTTTGTTTACCCTGGTGAGTCGTGCTGATAAGAAATTCGGTTTTGATCGTCATCAGGTGCGTGAATGGCCCAACCTGCTGGCGACGAACCAACGCATTGCTTTGGGCGCGGGCGAACATCACATTGCGCAACGTGCTCTGGCGTTGGCTCGTGCGGCGTTTCCCGGTGGTGATGATGTGCCCCAGGCGGGGCCGCTTCATGTGGACGAAGTCGCGCGACAGCACGTGGTTGGGCAATTGGCCGAATATAACATCAATCATCCCCTGGTGATCTTCCATTATGGTACCACCTGGGACACCAAGTTGTGGAACGTCGAGTGCTGGCAGCAATTGGCGAGTCGTCTGCTTGATGAGTTTGGTATTGCTCCTGTGCTGACCTGGGGTAATGAACAGGAGCGCACGGCTGCCGAAGCGATCCATAACGCGACATCCGGTCGCGCTGTAATCTGGCCACGCGGCACGTTGCCTGAATTGGTAGCTCTTCTGGATCAGGCTGATCTGGTTGTTGGTGGCGATACCGGACCTATTCATATGGCCGCCGCTGTCGGTACATCAACCGTCTCCCTGTTTCGGGTGACTGATGCCGAGCGAAACGGACCGGCGGGGGAAGGGCATCGCCGCTTGCAGAGCCCTTTGCCCTGTGCTATGTGTCTACGCAAACAATGCGATGAGGATGAACAATGCTCGCGTTCCATTTCCGTGGATGAGGTGGTCACCGCCATTGGCGAGTTATTGTCCATGCAGAACAGATTTCCCCTGGCTGATGAAAGAGAGAACTATGCAGGAAATCATTGACGAACATCTGCGTCGTCATATTGACGTCTTTGAACAGGTTGTGCTGCCCATGTCTGCGCAGGTTGAAGCTGTGGCACAAGCCCTGTGTAATGCCCTGAAACAGGGCCATAAAGTACTGGTGATGGGTAACGGTGGCTCTGCCGCAGATTCCCAGCATCTGGCGGCGGAACTGGTTGGTCGTTTTCTGAAAAACCGTGCAGCTCTGCCTGCCATCGCCCTGACCACAGACACCTCGATTCTGACGGCGGTTGCCAATGACTTTGGTTATGACACCGTATTCAGCCGTCAGGTGGAAGCACTTGCCCAACCCGGTGACGTGGTGATTGGCATTTCCACCAGTGGCAATTCGCCGAATGTGCTTGCTGGATTGCAGGTTGCCCGCGATAAAGCGTGTGTGACCGTCGCCTTGACCGGGCGCAATGGCGGGAAAATGGTCGACGGTGTTGACCTGCCTCTCAACATTGCTGTCGATGATACCCCTCGCATCCAGGAAGCCCATCTGACCTTGATCCATATCTTGTGTGATCTGGTTGAACGCGAGCTTTTTGACGACTGATCCCATGGAAAAAATCACTCCTCAGGAGTTTCAACGTCTCATCCGGTCCTGTCAGGTTCTGGAAAAGGATGGCCATGGCGAAAAAGTTCTGCGTCGCCATGACGGGATTATCATCAAAATTTTTCGGCGAAAGCGCTTTCTCTCCAGTGCTCTCCTGTTTCCTTACGCACAACGTTTTTCACGCAATGCCCTCAAACTCTGGGCTTTTGATATTCCGACCATCCGCGTGGTGAAATGCGGCCACTGTCCAAATCCAGCTCGCGACCTGGTGTGGTATCAGCCGGTTGAAGGGCAGACCTTGCGTGATTATGCACGTGAGCAATCCCTTGAGCCGTTGATGGAACAATTGGGGGCATTTGTGGCGACACTCCATGACAATGGCGTGCTGTTCCGCTCTTTACACTGGGGGAATATCATTGTTCAACCGGATGGAGCATTCGGGTTGATCGATATTGCCGATTTGCGTTGTGGTCGACGGGCGTTGAGTGTCAAGCAGCGTCAGAGAAACTTTCACCATCTTTTGCGCTATAAAGAAGATCGCAGCCAGTTTTTCGAACTGATTGATCTGTTCTGCCAAGGCTATGCCGAGCGCAGCGGCTTTGCTGATGAAACCTGTCGTCAATGGCTTGTGGCCGCGACAGAGTCCGGTCAGGATAAAGGACGCCCCTGATGAATCTGGCATTTGTTTTGTTTAAATATTTTCCTTACGGCGGCTTGCAGCGTGATTGCATGAAGATTGCCGTGGAATGCCGGAAACGTGGTCATGCGGTCTCTCTTTATTGTCTTGAATGGAGTGGCCCGAAACCTGAGGGGATGGACGTCCATGTTCTATCTGTGCATTCCTGGCGTAATTATCATCGCTATGATCAGTTTGTCGAAAAGGTTCATCAGGAAATTGAACGGCAGGGTTACGATGGTGTTGTCGGGTTTAACCGTATGCCGGGGCTGGATGTTTATTTTGGTGCTGATCCCTGTTTTGCCGTCAAATGTCAACATCGCTCCAACTGGTATCGCTGGTTGCCCCGTTCAAGAAGTTTTCTCAGAGCGGAACAGGCGGTGTACGGAAGAGGCTCTAAAACGCACATCCTGTTGCTGTCAGATCTTGAGATCAACGAGATTAAACACATTTATGACACTTCCGATACGCGTTTTCATTTGTTACCACCGGGCGTTGCACGGGATCGTCTGGCCGGGGCCGATTATCAACAACGGCGACAGGCCTTTCGTCAGCAGTTGGGGGTGAAGGACGATGAAAAACTTCTGCTGATGGTGGGTTCCGGTTTTCGGATCAAAGGGGTAGATCGTGCTCTTAATGCTATGAAACAATTGCCAGAGACGTTGCGAAGTAAAACACAGCTGATGATTCTGGGACGGGATAATCAAGCGCCGTTTGAACGGATGGCTCGTCAACTTGGCCTCGAGGATCGTGTGCATTTTATGGGGGGGCGCGATGATGCTCCCAGTTTTATGTTTGCTGCTGATCTGCTTATTCATCCTGCCTATCGTGAATCGGCCGGTATGGTTTTGCTCGAAGCCGTGGCCGCTCGCTTGCCGGTACTGGTGACCGATACCTGCGGTTACAGCTTTCATATTGAACGTTCCAAGGCGGGAATTGTTCACCAATCTCCTTTTGACAGTGATCGTTTTGCGGCTGAATTGGTACAGATGCTGAGCGAAGAGACAGGTTCATGGCAGCGAGCGGCTGTTGAGTATGTTGCGCAGACCGATATCTTTGGCTTGGCGGAAACGGCCGCGAATGTGATTGAGGAGGTTGTTGCATGATTGTGCTACCGCGTTCCTGGCAGCAACAGTGGCATGGTCGTGATTATTTTGAGGTGGTGCTGGGTCTGGAAGGTGAAGAGTACCGCAATATGGATGGGCGCCGCACTTTTCGCTTTGAAAAAGATGGGCGCGGCTATTTTGCCAAGGTGTATACCGGACTGGGCTGGAAGCGCATCTTCAAAAGTCTGTTGGCGTTCAAACGTCCTCCCGTTTTGACGGCAGCCAATGAATGGCGCGCGATCCGCCGTTTGGAAGAGCTGAATGTCGATACCATGACTCTGGTCGGTTATGGTGAGCAAGGCAGTGATCCGGCCCACCGCCAATCTTTCATTATCACCGAAGAGCTGACACCGACGGAAAGTCTGGAATATTTCTGCCGCAACTGGGGGAGTGATCCGCCTCCCGTGACTCTAAAGCGCGCCCTGATTGATAAACTGGCCCAAATATCAAAGCAGCTCCACGATCATGGAGTCAACCACCGCGATTACTATTTGTGTCACTTTCTGCTCGACCTTACCGTAGGCAGGGAGAATCTGTGCTCTGACAACCTGACTCTTTATCTGATTGACCTGCACCGTGTTCAGTTCCGCCGCCGCTTACCGCAACGCTGGCGGCTGAAAGACTTGGCGGCACTGTATTTTTCCAGTATGGAAATTGGTCTGACCCGACGCGATCTCTATCGTTTTATTGCCATCTATACAGGGAAGCCTCTCCGGCATGCCTTGCAAGAGCATGCTGCTTTATGGCAACAGATCGAACGGCGCAGCGCTCAGTTGATGGAACGCTATAACCGAAAGTATCGTCCCAATGATTGATTTCCTTTCACGACATCGTGCCCTGCTGCTTATTATGGCGCTGTCTCTTGGTCTGAAACTGTTATTTGTCTGGCAGGGCGAAGTGGTTAACCCGGATTCAGCCACCTATATTGCAGCGGCCCAGAAACATGCTCAAGGTCTCTATACCGAAGGGCTGCGCTATTATCGGATGCCGTTTTATCCTCTGGTGTTGGCCGGTGTCCATGCTGTGATTCCCAACTGGATCTATGCCGGACAGGTGTTGACTATTGTACCGTTGGTGCTTTGTTTGTGGCCACTTTATGAGCTGACGCGGCGTCTTTTTGATCAGCAGGTTGCTTTCGTGACCTCATTGTTGTTTGCCGTTTTGCCTGCATTTAATACGTCGGCAACTTCCGTTAAGCGAGATCCTCTTTTTCTCCTGTTCAGTCTTGTTGCTGTTCTGTTTATTGTTATCGCTTATCAGGATGGCCGTTTGCGCTGGTGGTTGTTTTTTGCTCTATTTTCCGTTCTGGCGATTCTGAATCGCGTTGAAGGGGTGATGATCCCGGCGATAGCCGTACTTTTTATCCCTATCTTCCGTCCATCTGTATCCGGTACGAAAAAAACGTCTTTATGGCGTTTTCTGATTATGGTCGGGCTGGTGCCGCTTTTTCTAGTGGCCGTCATTGCCGGGTTGAAATTGGCAGGCATTGATTCTCTTTCCCGATTAAATGAAGTTGTTGTTTGGGGGCGACAACTTGCTTTGCAGAAATTTTTCTTGGGGTATCAGGCGCTGATGGAAAAACTGAAGGTTTTTCAAGAGACGCTGCCCCACGCTGATCTCCATAATAATCTTATAGAAACCGTGCGTCATTATGCTCCGTTGATCTATCTGCTGGGTCTGATGGAGATGTTGGGGAAAATTATTTTTCCAACATCTTTGCTGGCATTGTGGGCGAAGCGTTGGGAGAAGATAGGATCAAAAGCCAAGGAGCGTTGGATTCTTGTTGCCCTGTGCGTGGCGACGATCATGCTCAACCTGGTTTTCAGTGTGAAACGTAACTTTACGACGGAACGCTACCTGTGGCTGGCGGGAACGAGTCTGCTCCCCTGGGTAGGTTGTGGAATTGTGGTGTGTTGGCACCGTTATCAAGCAAAGCGGATAGTTTTGTTACTGCTATTTCTATTGTTCATTGGCGCGCCTTTGGCTAAAACACTCAGTGTTGTCGCTGAAAAGCAGGATCATTCCGTTGTTGAGGCTGGCCAATGGTTAAGGAATTATGATAGCAATGAAATGATGGTCGTCATGTACAATGACCGTCGCCTTCCTTTGTATGCCAACCGAGCTGAAGATGTTCGCAGAATAAGAAATTTAGCATGGTTGAAACGCCATGCCAGAAAGAAAAAAGACGTTACTCTCGTTGCTCTCTATGTGTCTAATAAAAAGAATGAAGATACTGCCATCGACGGATTTGAGCCTCTGAAGACCTTTGCTGGACATAAGAAGACGGTCCTTCTTTTACAACGTAAAGGCTCCTCTGATAATTAATTACGTGCGAAAAGGAAATGCCTCGTAAAGCTGTTTTTTTACTTCGTCAATCCCAGGGCGCTGATAGTTGTCGTATATCTCATCCAGCTGGTTAACCCTAGTCTGTTCATTGAATGGATGGGGTTCCATCTCATCAAGACCAAATACCGAGTAATAATCGGCAAACTTGAAATCTTTGCCACGGACCCGTTCAGAGAGCTTCAGCCAGGCATTGGGGATGTTCAGGGCATCGGCAATAATCAATCCGTGCAGACTTGATGAAAGAATAATCTCGCAGCGGGACACCTGATCCAGAAAATCCAGTGTCTCGGAGAAAATGTCGATGAAGGCAACCCCGGGTTGTTTGCAGAATTCAACAACGGCAGGGTGCTTTTGGTCGACATAATGAGGAACAATGCCGACGCGGTAGCGTTTTTGTCGCGGTTTCTCAGGTAACAGAATGCCGCTGAGCAGGCCGGGGTCGCCAAGAGCCTTTGGGCTTTTGTTCTTAATCAGGGCTGCTGTGTATTTTCCCCGTACCGCATCAAATGTATGCGGGCTGCTGAATGGTCTCTGTTCCTGAATCAGACCACTGCCCCATACGTGAACACGATGTGTCCAGAAATGGTTTTTCAGTCGATGGAGGATGCTGCCAACGGCTACAAGATCACATTCCTTTGGTTTTGCATAAACAATGGGGCGTCCCGAGATTGCTTCACACAAGGCTGGAGACAGCCAATCACCAAAGTTCTTTTTGCCGTTTTTCAGGCCGGAGGACCAATAGAGTTTCAATGGTTGCATAACAGAAGCCTCTTGAAAATAACGTGGAAAATGTGAGGCAGTCTAACATTGGTCTGGGGGGAATTGTAGCGCTTTTTATTCCTGCTGCTGGCAGAATGGTTAAACCGTGGCCGTCTCGGTCAGGAACGGATTTTTCTTCTCAGAATCCCCAATTTTTCTTTCAGGGTGAAATTTTTGTCCGACCAGAGAAACTTCAGAAATAAGCCAAGGTTAAATGGCTCGCTGAATACTTTTTGGCGTAAAAATTTTCGCTGATAATTGAGGTCTATCCATTGTCTGGTGCGTTGCGCTGTCGCAGCCGAGATAGTTCCCTCTTTTTCAGCGCGCTCAACATCTTTTCTGTATTGCTCTGTGATGACCTTAAAGTCCATGCGGTTAATTGAGTTGAAACTCGATAAGTTATTGCCGTGTTTGCGATACTTGATGGCCGGTTGTGGAGAAACAATGCCTGACCCGAGTAATAATCCCCGCAACAGACAGGGGGTGTCCTCTGTCGGACAGGCCGCGTCAAGTGGACCGAACTGACTAAACAGGCTTTTGTAGAACCCTCTGGACGCGCCGCTCAAGCCGCTGTAGTTACCTTCCAGGTAATCGTCAAGGGTGATCACTTGTCTCGTCTTTGCGGTTTGAGCGGTTTTCGATTTGATGACCTGGCCCTGAGCATCAATGATTGTGTCTGCAAAGGACACAAAAATCGCACCAGGCTCATTGGACAGTTCGTTAACTGTGTTGGAAACACGATCGGGTAAGGAGAGATCGTCTCCCGCGGCAAGAACAATAATCTCGCCTTGAGCCATGGCCATCAGAGTGTTGAAATGCCGAGCCAGGCCGAGGTTGTGATCGTTTCGATTAACCACGATTCGATGTTTGCCCTCATACTCGGATGTGATGGCTGAAATAATGTCAAATGTTGAGTCCGGTGAACAATCATCAGAGATGATAAGTTCCAGATTGTCATAATCTTGCGCAAGGGCTGCGTTGACGGCTTCGGCAATATAGTCTTGCTGGTTATACGCCATCAGGATGAATGACACTAAGGGTCGTGGGTTTTCGCCGTTTTTGGATTCCATCGTTTTTCCTGGGGGATATTTTTGTGTAAGCTGTCAGGAATCAATCTTCTCACGTATACCATACTGGTTACATGAATTTATGATTTCTTGTGTCTGCGTATCGCTCTGAACTGGGCTGATCGGCAAGCTCAAGACCTGCTGATGAATACGTTCACTGATCGGATACTTCTGCTGGTTCCACGAACAATAAGCTTTCTGCTGATGCGGTGGAATCGGGTAATGGATCAGCGTCTGAATGCCGGCATCCAGAAGATGCTGTTGCAGCGCCTGCCGATCGCTGGTTCTGACGACGTAGAGGTGGAAAACGTGGTTGGCCATTCCCTCAATGGTGGCAGAACCGGCTATTGGCTGCACGATCCGGTTATTGTCAATGCCTGCTGCATAAGCCAGAGCGATTTTTTGCCGATGACGCGTATCCCGATCCAGAAAATGAAGTTTCACCCGCAGCAGCGCGGCCTGCATTTCATCAAGGCGGCTGTTGACCCCCTGATAGTCATTCTCGTATTTTTTGTGACTGCCGTAATTACCCAAGGCCCGGATCGTTTGGGCCAGCACTTCGTCGTTGGTTGTTACGGCACCGCCATCTCCCAGTGCGCCGAGATTTTTCCCCGGATAAAAGCTGAATCCCGCGGCATGGCCCCAGTTACCGGATTTTTTCCCGTTAAGACTGGCGCCATGAGCCTGAGCGGCATCTTCCAGAACCAGCAGGTTGTGCTGCTTTGCTAATGCCATAAGCTGAGGCATAGGCGCCAACTGACCATACAGATGTACCGCTAAAATGGCTTTGGTGTTTTGGGTAATGGCTGCCGCGGTTTTGTCGACACTCAAGTTGCAGGTGGTTTCATCCGGGTCAACCAGAACCGGTTTCAGGCCGTTTTCCGTGATCGCCAGAATGCTGGCGATATAGGTGTTGGCCGGGACAATGATCTCGTCTCCCTGCTGGAGTCTCCCCAGTTCTTTCCATGCGCGCAGAGTCAGGATTAGAGCATCAAGACCGCTGGCAACGCCAATGCAGAATTGAGTTCCGCAATAGTCGGCAAATTCCTGTTCAAAGGCGTCAACTTCCGCTCCCTGAATATACCATCCCGAATCGATGACGCGTGATGCGGCTGCAATCAATTCTTCACGGTAACGGGCATTGATGGACTTGAGGTCGAGAAATGGAATCATGCTGGAATCGTCCTGATGACTTGAGCTGGATTGCCCGCAACAACAGCGCGCGCTGGAACATCTTTGGTGACGACAGCTCCGGCCCCGACCATGGCATATTCACCAATGGTGATTCCCGGTAACAGGGTTGCATTCGCGCCAATACTGGCGTGATGCTTGATCACGATCCCTGAAAAAACTTCGGGATATTCTTTGGAGCGCGGGAATGGGTCGTTGGTCAATGTCGCGTTTGGGCCGATAAAGGCATGGTCTTCAACGCGGGTGCCGTCCCAGAGTTGAACGCCTGATTTGATCGTAACATTGTCGCCGATCACGACATCACCTTCAATCAGAGTTTGCGCACAGATGTTGCAGTTTTTGCCAATCGTTGCTCCTTCGAGGATCACGACAAACTGCCAGACCCGTGTTCCTTCTCCGATTGAGCAGGGGGCGATGTCAGCGGTGTTGTGAATAAAGCTCATAGTCCTGCCTGACGTAGAAATTCAGTGTAGTTGCGAATATAGTCACTCTCATCATAGGACTCACTGGCGAAAACCATCAACACGCAATCCGGGCTGAATTCGTGCATCTCCCGCCAGATTAAGCCTTCAATCAACAGACCTTTGTCTGGAGAGTCCAACCAGATCTCTTCTTGCTCCCGACCATTGTCCAGGCGCATTTTGCATTTTCCTGCAACACACACGGCAACCTGTTTTAAATGGACGTGGGCATGAAAGCCTCGGCTGACGCCACTCTGAGTTCCAAAGATATAATAAACTCTCTTGATGTCGAACGGAATCATGTCGTTGCCCTCCAGGGCAATTAACGAACCGCGCTCATCACTGTGAGTGGGGAATTTGATGATCTGTGTCAAGGACATGCTATTCGTCCGCCAGTTGAATGAGGTATTGACCGTAGTCATTTTTGCTGAGGCTCTGACCGATTGATTTCAATTGTTCGGCAGTCAGCCAGCCCTGATTAAAGGCAATTTCCTCAAGGCAGGCGATTTTATATCCCTGTCGTGTTTCAATGGTTTCAACAAAACGGGCGGCATCCAGCATGCTGTCATGGGTTCCGGTGTCCAGCCAGGCGAAACCACGACCGAGGATTTCAACATTGAGATCTCCGCGTTGAAGATAGGCCTGGTTGACACTGGTAATTTCCAGTTCGCCCCGAGAGGAAGGCTTGACGTTTTTGGCGATGTCGATGACGTCGTTATCGTAGAAATAAAGGCCTGTCACCGCAAAGTGGGATTTTGGTTTGGCCGGTTTTTCCTCGATTGAAATCGCTTTCATGTGCTCGTCAAACTCAACAACACCGAAGCTCTGCGGATTGTGAACCTGATAGCCGAAAACCGTGGCTCCCGTTGCGCAGGTCACCGCATTGCGCAGTTTCGGGGTAAAGCCCTGACCGTAAAAGATGTTATCGCCGAGCACCAGACAGACATTGTCTGTTCCGATAAACTCTTCTCCAATCAGAAATGCCTGGGCCAGTCCATCGGGATTAGGTTGAACGGCATACTCAAGATGAATACCGAACTCGCTGCCGTCGTTCAGTAACCGTTTGAAACTGTCCTGATCCTCCGGCGTTGTGATGATGAGTATGTCGCGAATCCCTGCCAGCATTAACACGGAAAGCGGGTAGTAGATCATCGGTTTGTCATAGATCGGCAGGAGCTGTTTGGAAACCCCTTTGGTGATGGGGTAAAGTCGCGTGCCGCTGCCACCGGCCAGTATGATGCCTTTCATGGTTCAACCTTTATTCTAGAAGGATGTTGAAAAGTCCCATCCGGGGACTTTTCAACGGCGTAAGCCGAAAATGCGATTTCCGTCTTGCTTACAAAATCAAGCATGAAGACCTGTTCTTGATTTTTGTCGCCCGTCCATGGGCTCCACAAGCTGTTTTTCAACAGCCTGCTAGAGGTCTGTTCCCAAGCGTTTCCGCTGATAGCTGCCGTCCTGGACGTGCTGGCACCAGGCCTGATTATCGAGATACCACTGGATGGTCTTGCGGATGCCCGAGGCAAATGTTTCCTGAGGTTTCCAGCCAAGTTCCCGTTCGATTTTGCCAGCGTCGATAGCGTATCGTTTGTCATGCCCCGGACGATCCTGCACATGGGTGATGAGTGACCGATATGGGCTGTGCTTTGAAGGTGCCAGTTCGTCGAGAAGGTCGCAGATCAAGGTGACCACTTCAATATTTTGTTGTTCATTGTGGCCACCAATATTGTAAGTTTCGCCGATCTTGCCTTGAGTAATGATTTTGTAAAGAGCGCGGGCATGATCTTCGACATACAACCAGTCACGGATCTGATCTCCTTGGCCATACACGGGAAGAGATTTTCCTTCCAGGGCATTCAGGATCATCAGTGGAATCAGTTTCTCCGGGAAATGGTACGGTCCGTAATTGTTGGAACAGTTGGTGACCAGAGTGGGTAAACCATATGTGCGCAGCCAGGCGCGAACCAGATGATCCGAACTGGCTTTGCTGGCACTGTACGGTGAACTCGGAGCGTAGGAGGCTTTCTCGGTAAATAAATGCTTTTCGGCTTCCGGGTCCTGGCTTGGGTGGGGCAGATCGCCATAGACCTCATCCGTTGAAATATGGTGAAAACGAAAATTCTTTTTGTGCTCTGGATCAAGTTTATTCCAGTAGGCGCGTGAGGCTTCCAGCAGGGTGTAGGTACCGACAATATTGGTTTCAATAAAAGCTGCCGGGCCATCAATTGAGCGATCGACATGGCTTTCTGCTGCCAGATGCATTACTGCATCCGGTTGGTGCTGATGAAAGACACGGTCGAGCTCTTTCCTGTCACAGATGTCAACCTGTTCAAACTGGTAACGTTCGTTGCCGTCAACTTCACGTAACGATTCAAGGTTGCCCGCATAGGTTAATTTGTCAACATTGACAATGTGGTCGTGAGTTGAATGAATAATATGACGAATAACGGCGGAGCCGATAAAACCGGCACCGCCTGTAATGAGTAGCTTCATGCGTTCTTTTCTTCCGAAAAACATGCCTATTTGTAAGGCTGTTATTTGCGCACCAGAATGTCTTCCATGACAAGATAAGGTAAATCTGAACCGTAAAACATATTCAGCGCATCTTCTGGCGCACATACCATCGGCTCACCACGGCGGTTGAGGGAGGTATTGAGGGCAACACCATTTCCGGTACGTTTTTCCAGCTCCTTGAGAAGGGCGTAGTAGCGGGGATTGGTATCTTCCGTCACAACCTGGGCACGTGATGTCCCGTCTTCGTGAATAACCTCGGGAATGCGCTCATTCCAGGCCGGGTTGACCTTGAAGGTAAAGGTCATATAGGGCGCGGGATGGTCGGTTTGCAGCAGGTCTTCGGCAACAGTGTCGAGGACACTGGGGCAGAAGGGCCGCCAGCGCTCGCGGTACTTTATCTGTTCGTTGATGCGGTCTGCCACGCCGGGTACGCTCGGGCAGCCGAGAATGCTGCGGCAACCCAGTGCACGCGGGCCAAATTCCATGCGGCCCTGGAACCAGGCGACGGGTTGGCCCTGTGTCAGAATCTCGGCCACGGTTTCGGGAATGTTGTCGATTTTTTCCCATTGGGGCTTTTCGGGATGGGCTTCACAGGCGGCAATACATTCCTCGTTGGTGTACTGGGGGCCGAGATAAACGTGCTTGAGCTTCTCCACCTGAATACCATGCAGATGTGCCGCATAAGAGGCCGCACCGATAGCGGTGCCGGCATCGGAGGCTGCAGGCTGGACGAACAGCTCCTTCACATAAGGCAGATCCATGATGTACTGGTTGAGCTTGACATTGAGTGCGCTGCCACCGGCAAAACACAGCTGGCCGGTCTCCTGAAGGATGTCCTTCAAATAGTAGTCGATCATCTCCAGAGACAGTTTCTCGAACAGCCCCTGAATACAGGCAGCATAGTCGATGTAAGGCTCATCGGCGTTGTCGCCTTGACGTTTGGGACCGAGCCAGTCGATCAGCTTGGGGCTGAAGTAGTAGCCTTTGCCGTCTTCCTTGTAGCGGCGCCAACCCACCGTGTTGACCAGTTCGGTGTTGACAGTTAATTCGCCGTTTTCAAATTTGGCCAGCCGCGAGAAGTCATATTTCTTTGGGTCACCGTAAGGGGCCATGCCCATCACTTTAAACTCGCCGTCGAGCATTTCAAACCCAAGATATTCAGTCATGGCACCGTACAGACCACCGAGAGAGTCGGGGTCGTAAAATTCCTTGATCTTGTGAATCTTGCCGTTTTCACCATAACCGAAAAAGGTGGTGGCGTATTCCCCTTTGCCGTCGATCCCGAGAATCGCGGTTTTGCCTTTGAAGCCACTCAAGTGGTAGGCACTGCTGGCGTGCGCCAGATGGTGCTCAACCGGAACAAATTCAATGTCGTCCCAGCGGATGCCGATCTGTTGCAGCATGTTTTTAACATTGGCAATGTTGCGATGGTAACGACGGTTACCGTTGACCAGGGCCGTCAGGGCGCGATCGGGCGCATACCAGTAGCGTTTGGCATAGTGCCAGCGGTCCGGGCGATCCAGACCGATTTCACTGAACGGAAATGCGACAATGTCAACGTCCTCAGGTTTGATGCCGGCAAAGTCGAGGCAGAATTTTGTCGCTTCGAGGGGCATGCGGTTTTTGGCGTGTTTATCGCGAAGAAAGCGTTCCTCTTCCGCTGCTGCGACCAATTTGTCGTCAATGTACAGTGCTGCAGAGGGATCGTGGGTCAGTGCTCCAGAGAGTCCAAGAATTACTTTGGGCATGAGTATTATCTCCATCGTCACGACAGCGTAAGCGGTGCCGTGTTAATTTTATATCTTCTGAGGCTTTTGCAAAAAACTCAGATGTCATCCGGCTGTGGTAGATGACGGTCAAACCAGCGATACAATGCAGAGTCTGTTTTCCAGTTGCGCAGAAAACGGTTGCGATCACGCCGGTATAGCTTGTTAAAACGGTTGTGGGATTTGGGTTCCCACATGGCATCAAGATCAATAACGGCAATACCCTGATCCGTCACCAGAAAATTGGTGGCTTTACAGTCTCCGTGAACAATGCCGAGCTGGAGAAAGATGCGGAATAACTCGACCAGCCGGTTTGCCGTGTCGAGTTGCGATTCGCTTGGTTCGTTTCCGTCGGCAAAATAAGCGGCAACATCCTCGCCCTCAACAAAGTCGCACACATAATACCCTGTTAGGCGCAAAGGGCCAAACCGTTTTTCGGCCATGGCAATGGCTGAAGGAGTTGATATTCCGCTGATCTTCAAGCGGTGGGCGTTTCCCCATGAGACAGAGGCGCGGGTACGCCGCAGGCAGCGTTTGAGGCCATGCCAGAGATTTTTGATATTGTAGCGCTTGATCACCCAATCACCGTCGGGTGTTGTCAGTCGAACCACGGTGGCGCTGTTGCCGTCTTTCAATAGTGTGCCGGATGCAACGATCTGGTCAGGATGGGCCTTGAATTGATCGATAAAAGCGGCAGAAGCATCACGGCGTTGAATCATTTCGAGGTTATTGTGCCGACTGCGGAAAAATTCGCTGCAGCTGCGGAATGATTTGGCCACGTATTTAAGGCGCCTTTTTTGCCGCTGACGAACTACTTGCTGGTTAAACTGGTGTTGCCATTGTGCGGGGAACTGACGCTGCCCCATGTAATGTTGTACAACGGATGAAAAAAGATGGTCAAAGTGGGGCGCGATTTGAGCCTGGAACAAAGCCAGGTTGTCTGCACTCCGTTCAGGGCCTAATGCCGTTTTGTCACTCTTCCCGTCAATGGCGTCGCCATCAATGGTGTAAATTGTTTTTTCGGCGATGAGAAAGTTGCCCAAGTGGAGATCTTTCTGCCAGATGCCGTGAGCATGCTGATGAGCGATTTCCATCGTCAAGTTATTGAGTAGTGTCAGGCGCTCCGTATCGTTGCTGCAGTGTGGCCATAGATGCAAAGCAGAAAAGGCCTGGGGTATGAATTCAAAAACCAGTACTGGGGTTTGATCTGTCAGTTTGCCGCTAAACAGAAGGGGCGGTGTTGTCAGGTCTGCATCGATGAGTCGTTCTACGCCCTGTTTTTCCCGTAGCCAGTGCCGATGGGCTGACACGGGATGAAGGAACAGTTTGACCAGAACTTGGCGTTGATTCCATTCACCGCGCAGCACACAACGTTTTTGCGGTAAATCTCGTAAGACCTCCCGGCAAACGATCTCAGTGTGATCGGCGTGGTCAAGGGTGATGGAGAACGGGCAGGTGTAGGGCAGGGCTGTCATCTCTTTCCGTCTGGTTTATTTATGCAGTCACTGGTTGTGTCGGGGCGAAAGTGAGGCGCGACTTTAACACAGCTTAAACAGTGAATCTACCTCTGTATTCAACCCGTTATTCGGGTTGTTTGCAAAATGCCAGAGACGGTTTTTAAAAAAACTCATCCGCGCCGTTTTTTGTCGATACGCTTCGCGACCTCACGCCACAACTGCTTGGCACGAGCATCGAGTTTAGTTATCCCGAAATAGGCGTGTAAAAAAAACATCCGCTCGCGGTTGGCAACATGCTTACTGCGCCGGGCGAGTGCGGTGAGGTCGCGCACCCGACGGGCTTCAAACCAGGGGCGCCAGCGTGTTTTTTCCAGATCAATTAAACGAGCATCGACACAGTCTTTATCAATTCGCATAAAGATGTGTTTGGGGAACAAACATCGATGTTCCAGCCCTTGTTCGTGCAGTGTCCCAACCAGTGAGCCGCAGGCTTTTGCGATGGCCATACAATTCTGACGCTTTGGTCGACCCTGCTCATGCCAGTTTTCAAGGATGAGCTCAAGGGGCTGATAGCCGCTGAGAAATTCTGTAATCAAAATCGCTTGAAGTTCACCGTTGATTTTTCTGGTTGCGCAGTAAACAGCCTTCAGGGCAGGGATGCCTGCCTGTTCATAGCGGCGGATACTCTCCATTTCCTTGAGAAAGGTCGGAACGCCAATAAGTGGGTGGCGCAAAGTATGGCTGCGATAGTTGCTTTGACGTTTGATGACTACGGTGTGTTGCTGTTGTTTGTCGTCTTTAAAGGAAAAAATACAGACTTTACTCCAGCCGTTTTTGCCTCGTCCGACATTGCCTTCGTCTACCGCGGTAAGCTTCAGTTTCCAGAGTTGTTCAAACGTCCCCAAGTTGCTGTCTTCAAGGATGTTTTTCCAGTCCGGATTGAGATAAATCAAAGTCTCATTCATGATTTATCACTATTGGGCTGGCGTTGGAGGGAAAGCATGTTATTTGCGTGGGGAATTATTGACATAGTTCTCCTGTGAGCAAAATAGCCTTACTGGATAAGTGTCGATCAATCGGTCAGTTATGTTAGCACAGAGTTAATTCTTCAAGCCACTGAAGTTTTTCTTTATAGCCACGGACAAGAGCGGACGAGTTTTAACGTCAAAGGCTGAATGAACAGGGATGTTCAGAATAGGCAGAATGAAATCCGTAAATCTGTGAGCCCTGGAGTTACAGAGGTCGCAAGGTGAAATCAAAATTATTGGGAGGTATATAATCATCTCAGTGGTGAAATTGCTTTGGGCTGTTTGTGGTTTTGTCTGAAGTGGTCTGTGTATATCTGTGGTCAAAAGACTCACGGAGTTAGCTCCTCATAGTCCCAAATCTGTTTAAGGCCTTCGGCAATGTTGGTTTTTGGTGTATAGGAAAATAATTGTCTGAGGCGAGTATTGTCCGCGCAGGAATGTTTGATATCGCCAGGTCGTGGCTCCTCAAAAGAGGTGTCAAGCTTGTGGTTTGATAGGGATTCCACCGTGCTCAGTAATTCCAGAAGTGTTGTTTGTATTCCATTGCCCAGGTTGATGGTGTTACCGGATGGTGCTTGTTGGGTGGCGGCTTTGCAGAGAATTTCAACCAAGTCTTTAACAAAGATAAAATCCCGGCTCTGCAAGCCATCACCAAAGACGGTAAAGGGGCGTTTGTTTTGTGCACGGTCCATGAGAATGCTGATGACGCCTGAATAGGGTGAGCTGGGGTCCTGACGGGGGCCGTACACATTGAAAAAACGGAAGGTGGTTGTTTTCAGTTTGAATTGGCGACAGTAAAAATCAATGTAATATTCCGAACCAAGTTTGTCGACGGCGTAAGGCGTTAATGGTGCCGGCGGTGTGTCTTCTTTGAGGGGGAGCTGTTGGTTGTTGCCGTAAATAGCGGCGGAAGAGGCAAAGACAAATGTCGAAATGTCGTGTATCCTTGCGACTTCGAGCATATTGATTGTTCCATCCAGGTTGATGGCGTGTGTTTCGCGTGGCGCTTCAACCGAGGCTTGAACTGAAGCAATGGCGGCAAGGTGGACGATGGCATCTGCACCTTTCGTGTGGTTCAGAACGCCCTCAAAATTGCAAATATCCAACTCGTGTACTGTTAAATGGTTCGAGCTTCCCGGGAGGTTGGATCGTTTTCCTGTGGAGAAATTATCAATGACGGTAACACTGTGCCCCTGATCAAGAAGCATTTCAGTCAGATGTGACCCGATAAAGCCTGCACCTCCGGTAATGATAATGTGCATACGATGTGTCCTCCGTTGGTATTACATAGTGGGGAAAGAGTAACAAAGGATACACGAATTGAGCTGTATTTGAAATTTTAAATCATATCGCTCTCTTAGTTGTTTTGAATGAATGTGGCATGACGTTCTTTAATAAACTTTGTCGGTCTGATTGTCTTCTTATGGATGTCTATCTAGTTGATTAGATAAGTTTTTTTAGTGTGTAAATTTTGTTGACCGATTATTGGGAAAGATCGTTTTCCCGCTTGATGTTGGTGTAGGAAACGGGTTATATTTTGTGACCTTTGTTGAAATATTTTAAGTTAAAGGTATGAAACAGGATTGTGATGACTGAAGATCAGATTCAGGATTTTATGGAAATGTTGCCTCAATTGCGAACCTTGGTGGTTGGCGACTTGATGCTAGATGAATACTTATGGGGGAAGACTGGACGAATTTCTCCAGAAGCTCCGGTGCCGGTCGTTGATATTTCTCAGGATGACCTGCGCCTGGGTGGTGCTGGTAATGTGGTGAATAATCTGCGTGCTTTGGGCTGTCAGGTGCAGGTTTGTTCGGTTCTGGGTGATGATGCGGACGGGCGTCATCTGTTGCAACAATTGGAACAGGCCGGTGTTAATGTTGACGGCGCATTGTTTGATGTTGACCGCAAGACCAGTCGCAAAACACGTATTCTCGCCAGTAATCAACAGATGCTGCGTATTGACCGGGAGAGTCGCCAGCCACTTGGTCAAGAGATGGAAAAGCAGCTTGTTGCAGAAATTGTTGCACGGTTGGACTCTGCCGATGTTGTCTTTCTATCCGATTACGGCAAAGGTGTTCTTACCGATCATGTTTTGAGTTGTGTTCTCCAGGCGGGGAGAAAACGCGGTGTTCCCGTCGTTGTCGATCCGAAAGGGGTCGATTATCGTCGCTATCGGGGCGCCACCCTCTTAACGCCAAATCGCTCGGAAGCTTCCGAAGCTTCCGGGGTTAAAATTGAGGATTCTGCCAGCCTTGCCGCTGCAGGGAAGACGCTTCTTGAACTGGCAGACCTCGATGCCCTTGTTTTGACACGGAGTGAAGAGGGGATGTCGTTGTTCCTGCGCCAGGGAGATCAAATCGACCTGCCGACCCGTGCCCAGGAAGTGTTTGATGTGTCCGGTGCCGGCGACACGGTTCTGGCCCTAGTCGGGATTGGACTTGCCGCCAAACTCTCATTGAAACAGGCCGCAACCATCGCCAATATCGCTGCAGGGATTGTTGTTGGCAAAGTTGGGACATCAACGGTCAGCTGTCGGGAGATTATGCAGGCAGTTTCTCAAAATGGTCTTCCTGAAGAAAACAAGATTCAAGCGGCACAAGATCTCTCTGATATCCTCAATCACGCACGAAATCACGGCAAAAAAGTCGTTTTTACCAATGGTTGTTTTGACCTGCTTCATGCCGGGCACGTCAGTTATCTGCAGCGAGCCCGCGACCTGGGTGACGTGTTGGTCGTCGGGTTGAACACGGATCAGTCTGTTCAACGACTCAAGGGACCGTCTCGGCCTCTGGTTCATGAAGAAGATCGCGCTTTTGTGATGGCGGCACTGGCTTGTGTCAGTTATGTCGTTTTGTTTGAAGAAGATACACCTTTAGAATTGATTAAATTGCTACGCCCTGACGTTTTGGTCAAAGGGGCGGATTATACTCCGGAGACAGTTGTCGGCCGGGTTGAAGTGGAAAGTTGGGGGGGGAGTGTTGAGCTGATTGAATTCATTCAAGGCCGCTCAACAACGAAAATTGTCGAAAGAATATTGTCTAAATCCTAAAGTGTTTGAATCTCTTAGAAATTAGTTTTTAAACTGACGGTAACTCCCAAAATGACAAAGATTGCAGTATTTACAAGTACGCGTGCCGAATATGGTTTGCTGTATTGGCTGATCAAAGAATTGGATAAACACCCTTTCTTTGATATGCAACTGATTGTTTCTGGCACTCATCTCTCGCATGAGTTTGGTTACACAGTATCTGATATTGAAAGTGATGGGTTTATTCCTTCAATTAGGATACCCACGTTAATATCGGATGACTCCCCACCCTCACTAGCTCGTTCGTCTGCCCTGCTGGCGATGGCCTTGACGGATTATTTTTATCGTGAAAAACCAGACTTCTTTGTGGTCTTAGGTGACAGGTTCGAACTTTTAGCCGCTTGTGAAGCTGCATTGATCTGTCAAGTGCCGATTGTCCATATTCATGGTGGGGAAATTACAGAAGGCGCGGTAGATGAAAGGGTTCGCCATGCTGTAACAAAGCTCGCCGATATACATTTTGCTTCTACTGAGGAATATTGCCAACGGATTATCCAGATGGGTGAAGACCCGGCCAAGGTAATAAAGAGTGGTGCATTAGGGTTGGAGTCAATAAGAAGAGGGGCTATCTGGTCGTTGGAGGAGACTTCAGAGGTGCTTGGCGTTGACTTGGGTAAGGACTATATTCTTGTGGTTTATCATCCGGAGACCTGTAAAAAAACTGAAGATGTCGCACCCTTATTTGAGGCGCTTTCTAGCTGTGACCAATATCAAAAAATAATCATCTATCCCAATTCGGATAGTATGAGCCGCACTGTTATTGATGCTATTCAAGCCTTTAAGAGTGAGTATCCTAGGCAAGTTACATTGGTGAAATCTCTTAAGCGCGAAGGTTACCTATCTTTGCTTAAGCATTGTTGTTTGTATATAGGAAACTCCTCTTCTGGTATTATTGAAGCTCCGACATTTAGAAGGCCTATAATTAATGTTGGGAAAAGGCAGTATGGGCGCATTCGTTCGGAAGCTACGCTGGACGTTGAAATGGACTGTGTCCAGTTATTGTCAGCCCTAGAAACAGCTCTGTCTCAGGATTACTTGTCAAGATTAGATGAGGTTGAAAATCCTTACGGCGGTGGTTTTTCATCACAGATTATTATTGACTCTCTCTCAAGCTTAGATGGAAATCTGTTGTCGCAAAAAAAATTTCACGATTTGGATATTTAAAGATGCACACATATATTATTGCAGAAGTAGGAGTGAATCATAACGGTTCGGTGGAATTGGCTAAAAAATTAATCCACGTCGCTAAAGACTGTGGCGCTGATGCTGTAAAGTTCCAGACGTTTAAAACTGAAAGGCTTGTGACGTCATCGGCAAAGAAAGCTGTTTATCAGGACGAAAATGACAATTCGACTACAACACAGGCTGAAATGCTAGGTCGGTTGGAGTTGACGATTGATGACTTTGTTGAACTCGATCGAGAGTGCCGTGCTGCTGGGGTTGATTTCTTGACTACATGTTTTGACTCTGAATCGCTTTTGACGATCATGGATGAGTTACACTTGTCTGTTTTGAAAATTGGTTCAGGTGATCTTACAAATCTGCCGTTTTTGATTGAGCATGCAAAAACAGGGGCAAAGTTAGTTGTGTCGACAGGGATGGCAACGCTGTCGGAAGTTGAGGACGCAATGGCAGCATTGGCGTTTGGCTACCTTGAGGAAGAAAAAGAAATGCCCGAAAGTTATCAATGGCTTAAACGTCACTATTTTTCTTCAGAAAAAATAGAACAGTTATCTGATAGAGTTACGTTGCTCCATTGTGTGACTGATTATCCGGCACAATATCGAGATTTGAATTTAGATGCAATCGGACAACTTAGACAAGCTTACAAGTTGAATGTTGGTTATTCTGATCATTCTCTCGGTATTGAAGCGTGCTGTGCGGCGGTTGCATTGGGGGCTGTTTGTATAGAAAAACATCTGACGCTTGATAAAGGCTTATCTGGCCCAGATCATGCCGCCTCTGCTTCTCCTGAGGAGTTCAGGCTGTTAGTCAACGCAATACGAAATTTAGAGTTAGCATTACAGCCACGTATAAAATCACCAACAAAAAGAGAGTTAGCTAATCTTGAAGTTGCACGAAAATATTTGGTGGCGAAACAAGACATTGAACAAGGTGAAGTATTCAGTGTTGAGAACGTTGAAATTAAACGCTCTGCCTTCGGTATGTCTCCGTCTCAGTATTGGAATGTGTTGGGGCATAAAGCAATTAAGAGTTATTCAGCGGGTGATAGTCTTTGAGGAAGCGTGAAATGGTTAAGAAATATTTAGCAGTAATACCTGCTAGAGGGGGGAGTAAACGTTTACCTGGTAAAAACCTGATGAGTATCGGCGGACATTCGTTGATAGGTTGTGCCATAGAATGCGCTAAATCAGCTGAACATATTACAGAAATATGTGTCACGACAGATGACCAGGATATAGCGAATGAGGCTCTAAAATATGGGCCCTATGTTCATTTTATGCGTCCGGATTTTCTTGCTTCTGACGAAGCGAGAACCATCGATGTTGTCCTACATGCTGTTCAGTGGTTTAGTAACCAAGGTAAAGATTTTGATGCAGTTGTTGTTCTACAGCCGACATCACCATTACGTTCTCAAGAGAATATCCTTAAAGCGATTCAACTGTTTGAACAAAAGGACGCGCAAGCTGTTGTGTCTGTCTGTCGTCTTGAACACCCGATGGAGTGGTGTGCGGAGCTTGGCATTGACGGGAACATGGAGGAGTTTGGCAAGACGTGTGGTGCCTTGAACCGATCACAAGATACAGCAGTTACATACAGGCTGAATGGAGCTATCTATATTTATGATCTGTCAAAATTGATTGAGGTCGGTGGCTTTTTTTACAATAAGAAGACTTTCGCTTACGAGATGAATGCTAAAGAATCTATCGATATAGATACGTACGAAGATTTCTTGTTGGCTAGATTTTGGGATGAGGTAATTGAAAATGGAATTAGATAGTCGCATTAATGTTTTGCTTGTTGGTTCTGGAAATCTTGGCCGAAGGCACTTGCAAAGCTTGAAGGCGTGCAGAAACAACTTGAATATATATGTTGTTGATTCTTGTCTTTCATCTCTGGAAGCGGCTCGGGTAGCTTACGCTGAGGTAGAGGAAGTTGGAGGGCTTAAGAAAATTGCCTATTTTGAATCCTTGGACAAAGTAGAAAAAAAGATCAATGTGGCGATTCTCGCAACGCCAGCAACGGGTCGATTTCAACTCATAAAATCTTTATTGGATTTAGACGTTGATTATTTCATTCTTGAAAAGATTGCATTTAACTCAGTAGGAGATATTGATGCTGTAATTGATTTGCTGAGAGGTCGGATTAGAGGCGCTTGGGTAAATTGTCCAAGAAGGCTTAATTCTTTTTACCAAGATCTTAAACAGTGCCTTTTGAAAGAAAAAATACATAAGTTTGAGGTTGTTGGTAAAAATTTTGGAATGGCCTGTAACTCGATTCATTTTATTGATCTATTTTCCTTCTTAGAGGGGAAAACTGATTACAAGCTATCTGTTGAAGGAGTGGAAGATGTCTTACAAAGTAAGCGACCCGGGTATGTCGAGTTCTTTGGTGAGATTATTGGCCAGTTTGCCGGAGGTGCCCAATTCAGACTGTCTTGCCATCAGCCTGAAGCTGCGGTTGAATTCCGGGTGCAAATAGAATCGGATAATTATTCGTATAAGGTAGATGAAGTCAACGGAGAGGTCGAAATTACTAGTCTGAAAAATGGTGAAATTGAGAAACTCCGCTTCAGACAACCTTTTCAGAGTGAACTTACCGGTCCGCTTGTTGATGCGATTGTTGATCAAGGAGAATGTAAATTAACGCCTTTAGAAGAATCTATGGCCCTTCATCGGCCATTTATCGAAGCTTCTTATCAACTGTATGTAGCCAATTTTGGTGAAAACAAAGAAAAAAGGATCCCAATCACATGATGGAAAAAGTTCTGTTAGTTGGTGCTGGTTCAATGGCCAAAGAATATGCCAAGATCTTAGAGGCGTTGAATGTAGAATTTGATGTCGTTGGACGCAGTGAAATGGGGGTAAAGTCTTTTGTTGACACCACTGGATATACAGCTTTTTCTGGGGGGCTTGAATCCTTTATACAGAAGAAGACCATAAAGGAATATACTCATTTTGTTGTTGCTACGAATGTTGTCAGCTTGTATCACAATGTTTCTAATTTATTGAAATGTGGAGCTGAAAAAATCCTAGTTGAAAAACCTTGTGTGTTGAATGAGGGGCAGTTGGATACTTTGTTTCAACTCACATCGGAGCGAAAAGCCAACGTATATATAGCGTATAACAGAAGGTTCTTCTCTTCAGTATTGAAAGCTAAAGAGATTGTTGAAGAGGATGGTGGCTTGGAGATGGTGAAATTCGATTTTACTGAGTGGGCGCATGTCATTGAGGGGTTAGAAAAAGACCCTTTAGAAAAAGAGCGATGGCTGTTATCGAATTCAACACATGTAATAGATTTAGCACTATATTTTGCAGGCAAGCCAGAAGAACTGTCAGCTTATGTGGCAGGTAGTTTGGACTGGCATCCAGCAGGTAAGGTTTTTACTGGTGCAGGTAAGAGCGAGAATGGAGTCTTGTTCTCCTATGGTTCGGATTGGGGGTCGGCGGGACGCTGGTGGCTTGAGTTGTTTACGGCTAAAAGAAAGCTCCGATTGTGCCCTATGGAAAAGCTTTTAGAAACCCGCAAGGGAACAGTTGTCGAATCAGAAGTGTCTATTGAAGATGATTTAGACCGAGAGTTTAAGCCCGGTTTATACCTTCAGTTGCAAGCGTTTTTGAAGGCTGGCGATTCAGATTTAAAAAATATTGCACAATTACGTGATGATTTCGCGTTTTTTTGTAATATCGCTGGGTATTAAGATAGTGATTAAGTTATTCAAAGGGAGACTTGTTAGGCTTTTTTTCCTTTTGATGAAAATTTCTCCTATTTCTGTTGCAGCTAGTTTGTTTTTTAAAGGATTGTTTCTGCTTGCACAGATTTTATCAATTACTACTATTTTTTCATGGTCTATGGGGCATGTTAGACCTGCTCTAGTTGGCTTAACTGGTTATCCTCCAGACTCAGTTATTTATCCTTGTCTTGCTGCATGTTGTTTTGTGGCTTCCTCTATATTCTTGCTTATTTCTAAAAAAGTTGCATTGAGTGCAACTATGTCTTTGGAAAAATTGATTTTAAGTCATTATATACCAGGTAAAAAAACATGCCTAACTCCAGGAGATCTAAATAATATTGTAAAGCTAATGCTGTCATTGCTTGATAGTATTGTTCCAATTGCTCTTATTTTTTGCGTATCTGTAGCATGGGGGTATATTGAACCTTTTACTGTTGTTATTGTTTTATTAATTGTAGTATTTTTTATCTGGTTGATGAGAAAAGGGGTTTCCTTTTCAGCGGGTAGATACCGAGAAGTAAAATCTAGTTCTGGTATAGAATCTTACTATGGCAGTGAAAGGCATGTTAGATTTTATAAAATCCTTATTCTTCCTCAATATATATCGATTGCATCTACGACAGTTGTGTCTTTAGCTCTTGTTTTTAGCATTATCTCTGCAAAAATATATTTGGAGAATCATAGTTCATTGCCCGCAAAATTAATGTTGGTAACAGGTGTTGCATTTCTTCAGTCACGATCTTTTGTTGGTATTGTTTTGAGGGCAGGAGCTTACAATAAAAGCCTTGTTGCTGTTACTTCAGTTTTGTTTGAGGATGTAGATCGGGAAATGTCAGGATGAGTGCCGTCTTTGTTTTGTGCCCCTTAAACTCAGAAATCATAAACCGTATACGTCAACTCGATTGTCAGCTTGTGTTTACTCGACATTCTAGCGTTTATATGTGGAAGCGGGCCAAAGTTGTAGACAATGTGTCAGTTGATTATCGTAATGAGCATGAAACTTTAAAGAGAGTTGTTTCTCGTATGTATGGAAAGAAGCGCTCTAAAGGTGGAGGGGTTTGGAATATATTAAGCCGATCGCTTGTTTTGTCCGAGGTTAAAGCGGAGGTTCGAACTTATTTGAATTGTTTAGAGTCATTGAAGGAAGTTGAACGGGAAACCGGAGTTGATGGGGGGGAGGTAATTGTTTATACAAATTATCTTGTTGAGTCTGATCTTTCAAATGTTCATTCTCGTAAAATCATCTGTATCCATACTTTCAATGGTCGATTCAAGGTTATTTTTCCATTTTCTCGCAAAAGAAAATTTTTGAGGCGTTTTTTATCTAAGGTTTCCGGGATGGTAAACTTTAGATAATAATAAAGGCTTTTTGTGTATGTTTATAAACTTTCTTGTAAAAATGCTTAAGTTCAATGTTCATTCTTTTAGGCCGTTATCAACCGGGAATTTTTTAAATATTGTAATTACCGATTTGCGAGAGGAAGGGGTATTACAAAAATCAAAAAGTTTTTATACGATTGTTGAAAAATGTATCAAGGAAGAAAAGCTTGTAAATATTATAGTTCCACTAGTACCAAATAATCATAGTGATGTGAATGATTTTTATTTGGCTAGTTTTGATAAATATCTATCAAGTGATCTGTTTAATGTGGTTTTTGTTGAAAAGCAGTCATTGCGTTTGGCAAAATTATATTCTTTATTATTTATCTGTTGGTTTTTTATTTTTTCTCAAGGGACCTTTCTTACTCGGGTTAACCTCGCATGTTTGTCTGCTCTTAATTTTTTCAAAGTTTTAAACTTTTATGCAATTTTTGATTTGCTGCCATGTGATAATTGGCTTGGATTAACTGGAAATGCTGAGTTGCTTGCATTTAAGTTGCGAAATGAAATTGTAGGTAAAAAAACGCGGATTTCAGCAGTTCAGTTTGGTCAAGCATCAATGGATCAATTTCATTTTGAGGACTATCATGTTGATACGTTATTTGTATATGACGAAGTGTCGGCAGGAGTTTATAATAAATTAGGTGTTGATGTTTCTTCTGTTGTAGTTTGTGGATCTCCGGAATTTGAATTTTATTTAAATGCTATTGATGATAATCAGTTGCAGCAGCAAAATAGAATAAATGTTTTATTTATCGATCAGCCAGTATTTCAGAGGTCTGAATATTCTAGTTCATATCTCGAAGAAGTGCATGGTGTCCTTTTTAGATTGTTAAATAACACTCAGCTCAATATCTTGGTAAAGAAGCACCCGAGAGGTTCTGCATTTCGTGGGGCTCCTTTGGTTTTTAATAATAAAACAGATGATATAATTGAATTAATGTCAATATCGCATATTGTAATTGGTTTCTATTCAAATTTATGCGATTTGGGTTTGTTGAAAAATAGGATGGTCATTTTTCTGGGAGCAGAATCTGTCTTGCCGCCGGGAAAATTGGATTGGATTGTTTCTCATGGCGGGATAATAGTTGATACCGTAGCTGAAGTTGAAGAAATAATTGACACGGTTAGTATTGATAATATTTGTTCTTCTTCAGTAGCTAGTTGTGTAGAAAATCATCTAGAGACTTCTTCGAATGTTATATATTCTAAATTGGTGAATTCATATGGGGCCTAAGGATGCGCTACGCTTTATTAATGAAGTCGAAAATTTAATTGGCGACAAGTATCGAATCTATGGGCTAGACCTTTGGCCGGTGATTCGAAATACTTTCCTCTCTTTGATTATTGATCAAGGAAAGCATCGATGCGCATCATCAAAACCGCGTATGTTTAGCTTGGCGTGCTTCTTCAGGTCTTTGAAATCATTAGCATCTATACGCCGTACTGATATTTTCTTTCTTACTGATGTTAAATATTCAGAGAAAATTTCAGGAAGCGTTTATCTTAAGGATGCGCATGTATTGGCAGAAATTTCTCGAGAGGAGGGCAAGCGAGTCGCTATCGGTTTGACGGGGTGTAGATTAGAAGATATGTTGGTGGACAAAGATCGATGTTATTTGTTGAGTTCCATTGTTTACATCTCTTCTTTTGTTTCAAGAATACCTTATCTAACCAAATTTTTTCCAGAGATTGAAAAATGTATCGACGATTTCTTTTCTTGTGTTGATCAGGTTAGGCATAAGTATAAATTGAAATTTGAAGAATCTGACTATCGAAAGCAGTTAGTGAAAAATGTTCTCATGTGTTTCTCCGCGCTTTTTTTATTGAAGAAACTTCTTAAGAAGGTCAGACCTTCTGTCGCGTATTTGCATTGTTACTACTCAGTTTTTGGGATGGCTTTTTGTGCGGCTTGTAATGATCTAGGCATAATTGTTGCTGATGTCCAGCATGGCATATCCGGTATGAATATGCGAGCCTATGCAAATTGGAAATCTTGCCCATATGACGGTTATAATACTCTTCCAAGGGTTTTCTTGACGTGGACATCGTTTGATCAGAATGCTATTGAGAGTTGGTCAAATTTGTCTGGAGGGTGTCATCGTGCCTATCTGGTTGGAAATCTTTGGAGAGATTATTTGGCCGATCGATGGCCAGTTGATAGTGTTAAGAATGAGTGGAGTAGCTTCTTTGATAGAATATCGATATATGATTTAAAAATTGTTGTAACGCTTCAGAGTGGCTTTATTGATAGCAATATTGTTGAACTTGCTCGTAATATCAGTGATCGGTATTGTATTATTATTAGGACGCATCCAGATAGTGATTTTAATAAAGTAATAGCTGACTATAGTGATGTTTTGACTATGGATAACGTTATCTTTATCAGTGCATCAATGGTTCCCGTTTCAATATTGATGAAACATATGGATTTGCATATTACAGGTTGGTCAGCATCTGTATATGATGCTTATTTTGAGTCTGTTCGCTCGGTGATTATATCCAGGTGTGGCAAAGAGTATTTCGAAGAATTAATTGATAAAAATGTTGCTATTCCTTTGATGGATGAAGAAGTTCTTTTAGATGTTGTCTATAAAAATATTTCTACTGATATTGGCATTCAAGATTGTATCAATGAAGATAATGTATCTAGGGCCTCTCAAAAGAAAATATTAACAAACTTAAGCGAAATTTGAGCTATGTATAAAAAAATAACTTCATTTGTTCCGGTTCAAATAAAACGGCCAGCAGTTTTGGCAGCTAGGTTTTTTTGCAAATACTTATCCGGACTGTTTAACGTTATATTACTTCCTATAGCTAAATTTTATATTCAGGTGAAAAGATTCACATTGTGGGGCCGTGTTGATGGTGAGAGCTTTCAAGGTGACTTGAATGATGTTCTTGGACGACTTAAATTTAAGTTGTCTGTTGTTGATTTTGCCAAGCTTCACCATGTTGTAAAAAGACGGTCTTTAGTGTTCGTCGAAAATAACGCTCTTTTAAAAAACTATAAATCACTAGATGACTTATTGGTTGATGCTAGAGTATGTGTAGTGTTTAGAACTAAAAAGGACTATTTGGAATATGTAGATTATTTAAAAATTAATAACCTGGAAGATTCTGTTAAGTGTCACGATATCACATATATACCAACAATCGATTCAGGCCTAGATGAGGCCGTTTATGGTGATTCTCGTAGAAATGCTATTATGTTTTCAAAATATATAAGATGTTGTTTTGGAAATATCAGCATGTTTCGAAAATTCTCTCGTGGTGTGAGTGGGATTGATATAGCACTTTCAGATCGATTGGTTCCTTGGGTGCGTAATGTATTATATATTGAAAAATATGTTTCTAGGAATAAGATAAAGACGATTTATGTCCTGCCTAGTAGAGTTATTAATACGAAACTTCTGGCTTTTTATCTGTCTAGTTCAAGCAAGGCTAGAGTATGTTTAGTCTCTGACTGTGAAGAAAATTCAATAAGGGATATTAGAGAGTGTGTTTATAGGAAGTGGCAACCTTTATCCAGATGTTTTGTCTCGCGGTATAATATGTCTTCTATTCGTAGTAGTTTTGGAAGGTATCTTCTGTTTTTTTGTAATTTGTCGGACGTGATGTATTACGAAACCATCGTGCCTGTTTTGACCGAGATGTCTAAGAAATTAAAGTGTGGAATTGTTGTTTTTCCCAATAGGCCTCTAGATCGTTATATCTCAGATGAGTATGAAGTGCTTCAACCTTTGGTTTGTAAGGATGATCTTCCTGGGCTTAGTGAGTTCTTTTATGCATTTGATGGTGCTCTTGATGGATATGTGCTTGATGGTTTTAAGTTGAGTACCAAAGAAGCTCTTTTCCGGCTTTATATTGCTATAAATGCCAAGGGTACACTTTTTCGAGTTTTAAGAGATTGTTTTGCTCTTATTGGTGATGTTGATTTATTTCACGATAATTCTAAGGTGTCTGCCCTTGTCTCGAGCCCTGGGAGGATTTGGACGTCTCAGTTTCTTGTGAAATATCTTAAAGAGGTTCCTTCATTCGAAATTCAAAGTGGTACTTTGTCTCGTTCTAGACGGTTCAAAAGGCCTAATTCTAAATATGTATTAGCCATAGAAGACTTTTCTAAAAGTGTTTATGTAGAATATTTTAGAACTGACGCGGACTTGGTCGAAGTTGTTGGGTCTCCAAGGATAGATACTAGGTTGTCAGATATAAAACGGTTCACTAAGTATCAAAGTAGAAGGCGGATATACGGAAAGAAGTTAAGAGATAAAATAATTTGTGTTGCAACCCAGCCATATGGCGTTGATGTGATGCAATCAATGGTTGACGCGTGTTTAAGGTTTTTGTCAACTAACTGTAATTACCGTTTGATTATAAGTATGCATCCGAGCGAAAAGACAGAGTATGAATATTCATATCGACAAAGCATTAAAAAGTTTGACTTACGTAATCGAGCTATTGTTTCACATGGTAATATTTATCATAATCTTAATGCTGCCGATTTCGTTATAACTTATTTTAGCACTGCTGGGTTAGAAGCTTTTTGTCTGGGAAAGCAAGTTTTGACTTACCGTTCATCATCTAAAGCTGCAGTTCCTTTTGATTTGTGTTCACTTGGCGTTGCAAGATCATTTACTACTTACAGGGATTTGGAAAGCCTTATAGTTTCAGGTGATGGCGGTGTTTGCCTTACTGAAGGTTTAAAACGCTTAAGAGATGGGCGTTCTGCTGAAAGAATTGTTGAGTATATTATAAACAGAATTGAATCGCAGGCTTAATTCAATATTCATTTTAGATTAGTTTTTCTGGACGGAAAGATTGCATTGCTAAAAATCATACTGGTTTTTATGTGATGTCGGTTTGGTTGTTATTGAAATTCTGGGGGGGCAGTGAAGGTTCTTTATATACATCAGTACTTTGCTACACCTGAATCCGTTGGTGGAACACGTTCCTACGAAATGGCAAGACGTTTAGTGCGTGATGGTCACGAAGTTGTGATGTTGACAAGTTCAGCCTTTTTACCACCTCATTGGAAATCGCCGCGTGGCTGGACTACGAAAGAGTTTGATGGGATAAAATTGCTCATTTACCATCTGCCATACTCTAATTTGACCCCGTTTTATAAAAGAGTACTTATTTTCCTGAAATTCATGATTGTTGCAACATTTAAAGGGGCGAGACAATCTTGTGATATTGTTTTTGGTAGCAGTACACCCCTGACCGTTGCTGTTCCTGGTGTTATGATTTCAAAATTTCGCCGAATACCTTTTGTTTTTGAGGTTCGAGATCTTTGGCCTGAAATACCAATATCATTGGGGATTTTGAATCATCCTGTAACTAAATGGGTCGCGCAACGATTAGAAAAATGGGCATATCGTAATGCTGCGCACATTGTTTCTCTTTCCCCGGGGATTTCAGAAGGTGTAATAGCTGTAGGTGAGGCACCGCAGAAGATTTCTCTTATTCCTAATGCTGCAGATGTAGATCGGTTCTCAGTCGGAAGAGAGGCGGGGCAACAATTTAAGGCAAAATATTCCTGGTTAGCTGATAGACCATTGGTGGTCTATGTCGGTACGTTTGGATATGTAAATAATCTTTCCTATTTGATTGAAGTTGCTTCAGTTTGCCTTCGGTTAAATGAGAAAATATGTTTTGTTCTTATCGGTGATGGAGATGAAAAAGTTTTTTTACAAGACTATGCACGTCGCTTAGGTGTGTTGAATCGTAACATATTTATCTTGCCATCTATTCCTAAGCAAGAGATCCCTTCAGTTTTGTCAGCTGCTGACTTTTGTATTTCGACAGTTTTGCCGAATCCTGTTTTATGGCGTAATTCTGCCAATAAATTTTTTGATGCGCTTGCTGCTGGTAGGCCTATTGCTATTAATTATCGCGGTTGGCAAGCTGAGCTAATTGATGAAGAAGGTTGTGGGGTGGTATTGGAGCATGACAACGTACAGGTTGCTGCCCAAACGCTTGTTGAAAAAATTGAAAATTTAGCATGGTGTGCTAACGCCCGAGTAAACGCTCGCTTGCTTGCTGAAAAGTCCTTTGATCGAGAAACTCTTTATCGAAAACTTGAGAGAACTTTGGGTCGTGTTTTGAGTGACTATTCCTCGGAGCATTTGACGTGACAAGTACTGAACGGGGTGAATGTAAAAAAGTTCGGCTATTGCATCTGTGTAGTTATTTCATTGGATCAAAGGTATACTGTGGTTTATTTAATGCTTTACATAACCAAGGCTATGTCCAAGATGTTTATGTCCCTATTCGTTATGGTTGTCAAAAAGGGGTAAATGCAGAAAATTTAGTTAGTGATATAGGTATTCAGTATGCTTACCTTCTTAAAAAGTACCATCGAATTTTATTCAGAACTAAGTATAAGGCTGTATATGATGATCTAGAGAGACGTAGTACTGCCCTTGATGCCGATTTGCTGCATGCTCATTCGCTTTGCAGCGATGGCAGTGTAGCTCTAGAAGTTTTCAGGCGTAGAGCTATTCCGTACGTTGTTACAGTAAGAAATACAGATATTAATTTTTTTTGTAAATACTTTGTCCACCTAAGACCATTGTTCCGTAATATTGTTCTTGGGGCTGGTAAAATTATCTTTTTATCCCCAGCCTATGAAACGAAATTGTTTGATCTGTTAGGATTGTCCACCCATGATGAGTTGCTCAAAAAAGTAGTTACTTTGCCTAGTGGCATTAGCGCCTTCTGGCACAATAATCTTTTTTTTAGGGAGGGGTTAGTTGCTTCTGATGTGGTGCAGATACTGTTTGTAGGCCGTTTGGATCGCAACAAAAACATTAAGTCAGTTGTTGCTGCCTGCGATCAACTCTATCAGGAGGGAGTTGGGGTAGAACTACATATTGTAGGTGATGGGCCGCTTAAACGTTGGCTGATGGATAAAATTTCAACAGTTGATTTTATTAAATATGCAGGACCTCTTTATTCAAATGAAGCTCTTATGGATGCGTACCGAGCTGCGCATGTCCTTGTCGTTCCATCATTTAAAGAGACCTTTGGCTTGGTATATCCTGAAGCTTTGTCTCAAGGACTACCAATTATTTTTAGTGCGGGGGAGGGGTTTGATGGTTGGTTTAACTCTGGTGAAGTAGGTTATGCTGTTGATCCTTACTCAATAGAAAGCATTAAGGTCGCAATTGTCAAGATACTATCTCTCTATGGAACTTTATCGCGAAATGCAACCGAAAAATCTTCTTTATTTGATTGGGGGCCCATCTCTAATGAGTATAACAAGCTATATTCTTCATTAATAGATGGTCTACCAATATAAGATGTTGTGTATTAACAATGAAAAGATTCTTTGATATAGTTCTTTCCGTTTGTGTCTTGACTATAATATTGCCGATTGGGTTCGTTGTTGCTGCTGTTGTTTATTTTGATCTTGGTTGTCCAATATTCTTCATACAACTGCGTCCCGGCTACAAAGGAAAACCATTTTCTGTCTATAAATTTCGTACAATGAAAGAGCCGTCTGAAGATGGTTTACTTGGTGAAGGAGACGCTGACCGTTTGACAAAAATTGGACGTTTTCTTCGAAAAACAAGCTTGGATGAAATCCCTCAACTTTGGAATGTACTTAAGGGAGATATGAGTCTTGTTGGGCCAAGACCGCTTCTAATGGAGTATCTACCTTTGTACAGTGACCGTCAGATGCGTAGGCATGACGTGATTCCGGGAATTACAGGTTGGGCACAAGTAAATGGACGAAATCGTTTGAGTTGGCAGGATAAGTTTGAGCTTGATCTTTGGTATGTTCAAAACCAGTCCTTTTGGCTTGATATGCGAATTCTTTTTAAAACTGTTGCCAAGGTGTTGCTTCGTGATGGAGTTTCTTCTTCAGAACATGTTACATCCGAAAAATTTGAGGGGAATAATCTATGAATCGATTAGCAATTTTGGGAGCTAGTGGCCATGGTAAAGTGATTGCCGATATAGCTGAGTGTTGTGGGTGGCAAGTGATAGACTTCTTTGATGATGCTTGGCCAGATGTAGCGTGTATTGGGAGTTGGAATGTTGTCGGTGTTACCAACACCTTAATTTCAAAACTTCATGAGTACACTGGGGTTGTTGTCGCGATCGGGAATAACAAAATACGCAACCGAAAAATGTTTCAGCTTAAGGAGTTGAAGGCGCCTTTGGTGTCTTTGGTGCACCCTTCAGCAACGGTAAGTCGCTATACAGTCATTGGTTCTGGCTCTGTGCTGATGGCAGGAGTGGTGGTAAATGCTGGAACTACAATAGGAGATGGGGCAATACTGAATACCTGTTGCAGTGTTGACCATGATTGTATCTTGGGTGATGGCGTTCACGTGAGTCCGGGAGCCCATCTTGCAGGTAATGTTTGTCTTGGCGATGCCAGTTGGGTTGGTATCGGAGCTAGCGTACGACAGGGGATCACCCTCGGGGCTAACGTCACAGTTGGTGCAGGTGCGACAGTTGTCAGTGATTTTCCTGATGATGTCATTGTTACTGGAGTCCCTGCTCGGATTAAATCTTAATAGATGAATGGATATATATCGTGTTGAATGGACCTTTTTCACCTTGGCCGTGCTTCACTGCTGAAGAAGCTGATACTGTCCGGGATGTTCTTCTCTCCAATAACGTCAATTACTGGACCGGCCAGGAAGGGCGGCTTTTCGAAAAAGAATTCGCTGCTTATACCGGAACAAAATACGCTGTAGCTGTTGCGAATGGTACTCTTGCTCTCGATTTGGCATTGAAGGCTTTGGGCATTGGTTCCGGTGATGAAGTTGTTGTGACCAGCCGCACATTTCTTGCTTCTGTTTCGTCAATTGTTTCAGTGGGCGGCATTCCTGTTTTTGCCGATGTCGATCCTGATAGCCAAAATATTACCGCAGAATCAGTTATGAGAGTGATGACATCTCGAACCAAAGCCATTGTTTGTGTTCATTTGGCGGGCTGGCCATGTGAGATGGATGCAATCATGGCATTGGCAAAGGAAAACGACCTCTATGTTGTTGAAGACTGTGCTCAGGCCCATGGTGCCAAGTATCAGGGACGAAGTGTTGGGTCGATAGGTCATGTTGGGGCGTGGTCTTTCTGCCAGGATAAGATTATGACCACTGGTGGCGAGGGGGGGATGGTAACCACCAATGATCATGAACTCTGGGCCAAGATGTGGTCCTACAAAGACCATGGAAAATCATGGGGTGCTGTCTATGAGAACGAACATCCTCCAGGATTCCGCTGGCTGCATGAATCGTTTGGAACGAATTTTCGCATGACAGAAATGCAGGCGGCAATTGGACGGATTCAATTGGATCGTATGCCTGAGTGGCACCTTGCGCGGACGCGCAATGCTCAAAAAATTCAGTTAACAGCAGGTTCTCTACCTGGACTTCGTGTGCCGGTTCTTCCTGCTGATATTGAACATGCCTGGTACAAGTATTATGTGTTTGTCGATCCTACAAAGTTAAAGACGGAATGGAACCGTGATCGGATCATGAATGCGATTGTTTCTGAATGTGTGCCCTGTTTCTCCGGATCATGTTCAGAGGTTTACTTGGAAAAGGCCTTTGAAGGAACAGAGTTCAGACCCGAGAAAAGACTTCCCGTAGCGAAAGAGCTTGGCGAGACGAGTTTGATGTTTTTAGTGCATCCGACGCTTTCTGAAGATGAAATTCAACTGACGTGTGATGTTTTGAGAGCTGTAATGAAGCAAGCGGCACAGTAGTTGTGGTTTTGTAAAGCTTTTATCTCTGGACCATTTTGAATAAAATATCCTCTTTTAACCCGTACATTCTTCATCATGGTGGAGCCAGTCAGGTAACCGGTTCCTGCCATGAATTGTTGTGTGGCGCGGATGAAAGTTTGCTGATTGATTGTGGGCTGTTCCAAGGGGCGGATCAACGGAATCCAGAGATCGATTTTGGCATAGAAGCTATTCGTGCGTTGATCGTGACCCATGTCCATCTTGATCATGTCGGGCGTATTCCTTATTTGCTCGCTGCCGGGTTTTCCGGGCCGATTTATTGTTCTCCGGCTTCGGCTGTTTTGCTTCCTCTGGTTTTAGAAGATGCTCTCAAGGTTGGTGTGACGCATAATGAGTATTTGATTGCCAAAGCTCTGGAGCGTGTGAAGAAGCAGATCGTTCGTGTTGAATTGGGAACATGGCTTTCTTTGACTCCCTTGTTTTCGTCTGCGGTAGCAATTCGTTTACAGCCAGCAGGGCATATCCTTGGTTCGGTGTCTGTTCAAATTCGTCTAGGGGAACGTCGCGATTATTGTGATGTGGTGTTTTCCGGTGACCTTGGAGCGCCTTATGCTCCGCTGCTGTCGGCCCCTAAGCCTCTCTATCGGGCGGATACACTGATTCTCGAAAGTACCTATGGCGATCGTTGTCATGAGCAACGCCGCTTACGTCGCCAGCGTTTAAAAGCAATTATTGAACGAGCTTTACTCAATCGAGGCGTGATTCTGATACCGGCATTCAGCATTGGTCGGACGCAGGAACTTCTTTATGAACTTGAAGGACTGATTCATCACTATAAAGATGCTCCTGTGACTTCAGATCTATGCTGGGACGACTTGGAAGTGGTTGTTGACTCTCCACTGGCCAGCCGTTTTACTGAATTGTATCGACAGTTGGCGGATTGCTGGGATAAAGAAGGGCATGCCCGGCTTCGGCAAGGGCGGCATCCCTTAAGCTTTGCGCAACTGACAACGATTAACAGCCATGATGACCACCTGCAAACAGTGCATTATCTTAAAAAGAAAGCACGGCCCTGCATCGTTATTGCCGCAAGTGGTATGTGCAGTGGTGGAAGAATTGTCAATTATCTCAAAGCATTGCTTGGCGATGAGCGGACGGATGTTGTTTTTGTCGGCTATCAGGCCGATGGGACGCCGGGGCAGGAGATCCAGACGTACGGTCCGCGTGGAGGTTATGTCCGGCTGGATGGGAAAAAATATTCGATCAAAGCCTCGGTGCATACGTTGTCTGGTTACTCTGCTCATGCTGGCCAGGATGATTTGGTGCGATTCGTCAAGCGTATGCGTCATCATCCAGCTCATATTATTTTAGTCCATGGAGAATCTCTAGCAAGAGAATCATTGCAGGCTAAGCTTAGAAACGCCTGCCCTGATTCTGTTGTTCAGTTGCCAGATGCTCAAACAACATTTCTTGATAACGCTTAATTTTTCCTTTTCGCTGGAATGTCTTTTCTTCGGTGTGTGATAAAGTAAACAAATGATTAAGATCTTTTTTGAAAAACGCCTTCCCTTGACCATTGCGATCAATTGTCTTGCCATTATCTGTGGTTTGATGATGGCTTGTTTGGCTCGCTTTGATTTTCATTTGACTGCTACCGTATATCAGGTGTTCTGGCGATTGCTGCCGGCGGTTGTGATCATCAAGCTGATCGTGTTCTGGCGCTATGGGTTGTTTAGCGGTTGGTGGCGTTACGTCTCTATGGCGGATCTTGTGACTATCTGCAAAGCAAATATTTTTGCCTCTGCGGGTGTGGTCGCCTACGCCGTATTTGTCTATCGCCTGGAAATGATTCCCCGCACGATCCTGTTCCTTGATGGCTTGTTTTGTTTTTTACTGGTTGCCGGAATCCGATTCATTATTCGCGCTTTGAGAGAAAATTTTTACCCCATGCCTATTAGTAAGGCGGGCAAAGCGCGACTGTTGATTGTTGGCGCGGGTGATGCCGGGCAAATGATTGCCAGGGAGTTGCGCTTGAACCGTAAGCTTCAATACGATGCCATTGGTTTTATCGATGATGACCGGCGCAAGCTGAAGGAACATTTTCTTGGATTGCCTGTTTTGGGCTGCTGTGAAGATATCCCGAGTGTGTGTCGCAGAAAAAGAATCGATGAAGTCGTTATCGCCATACCTTCAGCAACAGGTAAACAGATTCGAGATATCGTGGAAAAGTGTCAACAGGCGGAGGTGACTTTCAAAACTTTGCCGGGGGTTGGCGGTTTGCTCGATGGCTCAGTATCTGTAGAACAGATTAAAGACGTGTCTTTGGAAGATCTTCTTGGTCGTGATCCGGTGCGTCTCGATTCGCAGCAAATATCCAATTATCTGTGCGGTAAAAGGGTTCTGGTCACTGGGGCCGGAGGGAGTATCGGTAGTGAGTTGTGCCGCCAGGTTGCCCGTTTCAATCCCAGCAAATTGATCCTGTTTGAAAATGGTGAAACGCCTCTGTTCACCATTGAGCAGGAGTTGAAAAAAAGCCATCCCAAACTGCTGATTTATCCGATTATCGGTGATATCCGCTACCGTGCCCGTGTTGAGGCGATTTTTGATGAGTTCATGCCGGAAGTGGTGTTTCATGCGGCCGCTTATAAACATGTGCCGATGATGGAGGTTAATCCTGCCGAAGCGGTGAATAACAATGTGCGTGGCAGCCAGGTGGTTGCCGAAACGGCCCATATGTTTCGGGTTGAGCGTTTTGTCATGGTTTCCACGGACAAGGCGGTCAATCCGACCAACGTGATGGGCACGACAAAGCGTGTTGCGGAAAAAATTGTTCAAGCGCTGTCGCGACGCAGCAAAACCCGCTTTGTGACTGTGCGCTTTGGTAATGTTTTGGGAAGCAATGGCAGTGTGATTCCCACCTTTAAGGAGCAGATCCGTCATGGCGGTCCGGTGACCGTCACGCACAAGGATATCACCCGGTTTTTCATGACGATTCCAGAAGCTTCACAGTTGGTGTTGCAGGCTGGCAGTATGGGGGAGGGCGGCGAAATCTACCTGCTGGATATGGGAGAGCCTGTTAAGATTGTTCACCTTGCCGAAGAATTGATCCGTTTGTCCGGTAAAACCCCTTATGAAGATATCGACATTGAGTTTACCGGTTTGCGCCCTGGGGAGAAACTCTATGAAGAACTGCTTCTTGATGGAGAGGGGATCAAGCCAACGACCCACGAAAAGATCTGTGTCGCCCGCTCCGTTTTCGAAGACGAGACGATTCTCAAAGTGCAATTAGAGCAGTTGTTTGATGCCGCACGGCAACTCAACCTAAAGCTGACTGTGGATTTGCTGCAGAAAATTGTTCCAGAATACCAGCCCGCTGAACATGCGTCGGTTCGCAAGTTGAACTCATAATCTTAAAAGGATTTTACGCGTTCAGGAGATGTTGGTTGCTAACCAGATGCTATAACGTCCTTAATTCTTTTCTAGTGAGTCGATTTTAGTTTCATTTGACTCTAACTCGAAAAGGATTGATGGGAACGAATGGAATTTAAAAAAATAACCGTTGTCGGGGCGGGTTATGTGGGGTTGTCAAATGCGCTTCTACTTGCCCAAAACAATAAAGTTTGTTTACTCGATATTGATGAACACAAAATTGAACTGATCAACAGCGGGAAAAGCCCGATTTCTGATGCCGGTGTTGAATCTTTTCTGCAGAGCAAAGCGCTCTCATTATCTGCAACAGTCGATCCTGTTGAGGCTTATCAGGACTGCGATTTGGTGATCGTGGCAACACCAACCGATTATGATCCTGAAACAAACCGTTTTGATACCAAAAGTGTTGAACAGGTTGCTCGCCATGTTACTTCTGTTTATCCTCGAGCTTTAATTGTTATTAAATCGACTATCCCGGTCGGCTTTACCCGGCAATTGCGGGCTCAATTGGGCTGTGACAATATCGTCTTCTCTCCTGAGTTTCTCCGTGAGGGCAAAGCCCTGCATGACAATCTGCACCCCTCGCGGATAATTGTTGGAGAACGCAGTGAGCGAGGGCAAGCCGTCGCCGATCTCCTCAGGCAGGCGGCCGTCAAAGACGATGTGCCGGTTTTATTAACCGGTTCATCTGAAGCGGAAGCCGTAAAGTTGTTTGCTAATACGTTTTTGGCGATGCGTGTGGCATTTTTCAACGAGTTGGATAGCTATGCCGAGATTCACAGGTTGAGTCCCCGCGACATTATTGAAGGGGTTGGTTTGGACTCACGGATTGGCTCACACTACAATAACCCCTCCTTTGGTTATGGAGGCTATTGTCTGCCAAAAGATTCTAAACAACTCCTGGCAAACTATGACCAAGTGCCCAATAACTTGATTCGTGCCATTGTCGACGCCAATACCACCCGTAAGGATTTTATAGCCGATTCAATTATTAAACGGAATCCTCAGACTGTTGGTGTATATCGTTTGTTGATGAAAGCGGATTCCGACAATTTCAGAGCATCGTCGATTCAAGGAGTGATGAAGCGTATCAAGGCCAAGGGGATCAAGGTGATCGTCTATGAGCCGGTTTTTGACGGTGACGAGTTTTTTCATTCACCGGTTGTAACGGATTTAGCTGCGTTTAAACACGATAGTGATGTGATTATTGCCAATCGGATGTCCGACGATCTGACGGATGTTATTGATAAGGTTTACACACGGGATCTCTTTGGCGGGGATTCTTAATCAGCTGTCTGCAGCTTGAAACGTGCCCAAAGCCTTTTATTCATCGGAGAAGAAGTTGAGTATCTGCAGAATTTTACGCTTGTGGGCCGGTGTGAGCCGATCGATTTTTTCGTAGTATTTAAAGAATCTCAGTCGTTGCGTCCGATGCAGTGCTTTTTTGCCGACTTTGTCCAGGCAGGCCAGGTCTTTAATTGTGCCCCGGCGACGCAGCCAGCCCCAGCGTGTTTTTCCGAGAGGACAATCAAAAAAGAAGATCTTGGGGTGGGCTTCCTCTTCAGTTGAAACGAGGATGTTGCGCCATTTGAGGTCCCAGTGAATAAAACCATGCTGATGCAGGCGCGAGGTGTAATCGGCTGTCTGACGAAGAATGGTTTTGACCCATGAGCGGTCCTGAAATCTTTGTGGATCTTTTTTAGTCAGCGTGAGGAGATCGTCAGACTGGGGAACCTCTTCAGTAATTAACGCCCCAACTTTAAACATGCCGTGACGTTTGTGTTGGCCGTAGGCAACAATACGCGGCGTGGGAATGCCCAGCTGGCTGAAATACAGCAGATTTTCCCATTCCCCCTGAAGTCTTCCGCGCCCCAGATAGTGACGCAACCCTTTGCCGTTACGGGTATAGACCTTCACATAGTAGGTCGCATCCTGATGGGTGATTCTTTGAACCGAACTGATCGGATCTTTGGAAAGGCAGGTCCCTTTCTGATTCAGGGCGGCTTGAAGTGTTGAGAAAGCTTCTTGTTCCTCATCCTTACCGAGAAAGACCCAGTTGTTGCGAGCTTTATTAAACAAAGATATCCCCTCTCATAAACGAGCTGGGAATTCATAACATATTTTTACAAATGGTTTCTAGTGAATTGTTTGAAACAGGTTCGAGAGAGGCTGGGCTAAAGCTATGTCACACTGTGCAGGTCGTTAACCGCTGCAACGAGAAAATCGTGAATTTGTTCGCTGCCACCCATTTGCAGGACTTCTTCAGCAATATAGGTTGCATCAGAACAATTGAGGTCGGATAGAAATGCCTTGGTTCTGGGAATGAACGGAGAAACCATGGAAAATTCGCGAATGCCGATACCGAGCAAAACCAGAAAACTCAGCGGATCGGAGGCCATCTCGCCACATAAACAAACCCCTTTTCCCAGCCGGTTGGCCGTGTCACTGACATATTTGATGGCTTGAAGAATCGCTGGATGAAGAGGGTTGTAATATTTGTTAACCAGAGGGTTATTGCGGTCAGCCGCCAACATGTATTGAACCAGGTCGTTGGTGCCTAACGCAAAGAAATCGACCTCAGTGGCGAGAAATTTGCACATTTGAACGGCTGCTGGAACCTCGATCATGACTCCGATGGGAATGTCTTCAGCGAAAGGGATGTTTTCCTGACGCAGATTGTTTTTCGCCTCTTCAATGACCTCTTTGCAGGCCCGCACTTCTTCTACGCCGGAGATCATGGGAAAGAGAAGTTTGACTTTGCCATGGCACCCTGCCATGAGAATTGCTTCAATCTGGGTGCGGAAGATGTCGCGATTGTCCAAAGAGACACGAACTGAACGCCAGCCCATGAACGGATTATCTTCAGCCGGGGGACTGAAGTAGGGCAACCCTTTGTCGCCACCGATATCAAGCGTACGAATCGTTACGGGTCCTTCAAAGCTTTCGACGATTTTTTTGCACAATTGATATTGATCATTACGATCAGGGAAGTTGCTGCGCGTCATATAGGGGAATTCGGTACGATACAGGCCGACACCATCGGCGCCGTTACGTTGGGCCACCGCAACATCGCTGATTAATCCAATGTTGGCGCGCAACGTCACATTGACGCCGTCTTTGGACAGGGCCGGCCGGTCACGAAATTCGCTAAGCCGATGCAGTTCCTTACTGCTGTCCTGTTCAAGGCGCTGGTATTCCTCGATAATTCCTTCTACTGGATCGATAAACAGACAGCCTGAGTTGCCATCAAGGATAACATTGGACCCCGATGACACTTTTTTTGTAACGCCTTTGACTCCGACCAAGGCAGGGATGCCCAACGCTTTTGCCATGATAACAGCGTGAGAGTTCTGTTCACCAGCTTCTGTGACAATACCTAATAGTTTCTCGTGGTCGAGAATCGCCATGTCAGAGGGCATAATCTCTTTGGCAAAGAGAATGCCGGGGCGCTTGAATTGTAGGGTTTTTTCCTGCTGTCCGGTCAGGTTGGCTAACAGCCTGCGACCAATGTCAACAGTATCACTGGCCCGTTCACGCAGATACGGATCCTCCATGCGTGAAAAAGCTTCGGTGTATTCGCCAATGACCTTTTTCAGCGCATAAGGTGCGTTATGGCCACTGCGGATTTCATTGGTCATCTGATCGATGAATCCTCGATCTTCGAGGATCATCAGATGAGTGTGGAAAATTGCCGCATCCTGTTCAGATAGCCGTTTTGCAACGCGTTTTTCAAGAAACAGGGTCTGAATACGTGTTTCTTCAAGCGCGTTGTTAAGGCGGTCGATCTCTTCACTGATATTGATATTATCTTCATCAAGAATGTCGGCAAAACCGCTTTGCTCGTCCAGAACGTAGACCGGTCCAGAGATAACACCGGGATAAGCCACCGTGCCTCTAATGGCACTTTGTTGTTGATGATTGTCGTCTGTTTCCAGTGCCGTAGGCGCGGGCTGCAATTTGTTTTGCTGGATGGAATTAAGCAATTGGGCATTGGTGACCACCGTCGACACCTGGAAGGCGATGGTGGTCATGGTGCTGATCTCGGTCGGGCTGAACGCGCGTTTTTCGGTGCTTTGCAGAGTGATGACGCCTATTGGATTGCGTCGATCCATCAAAGGAACAGCGAGAAAGCAGTGAAACTGTTCCTCACCGGTTTCCTGAAAGTACAGGTAGCGGGGGTGTTCCTCGGGTTCGAGAATGGAGATGGGGTGGCCTTGTTCGATGGCCATACTAGCCAGCCCTTCTCCCAACTTCATGCTGACTTTGCCAATCGCTTCCTGGGTGAGCCCTTGAGTTGCCCGTAACCACAAGGTCTCTCCGTCTTCATCAAGAAGATAGATTGAGCACACCTCGGAGTGCATGCGCCGCGCAACGAGGCTGACAATATTGTTCAATGTCTCGTTGAGGTCGTGGGACTGCAGAATCAGCGCACTGATATCCTCAAGGGTGCTGATACCCAGCGATTCTGTGGATGGGTTGTTCATGGCAGTCATAAGGATTGCGTCAGCCTTGTCCGTCTCAAAGAGACATCTAGCCCTCCTTGGGGTTGATATGGTAGGCGAACACTTTGAGCTGGTCTTTCAGTTCCTGTTTTGGAGCCAGGTCCTTGACAATGGCATGAATGGCCCGCCGCTCGTCTTCGCTGTGAACATGGCCGTCAAGAACAGTTACTCCCCCATCGACATGGACTTGCAGATGGTAACCATCAACCTGATCTGATTGCAGAATAGCGATCTCGGTTTTTTTGCACTGAATCAGGTCGATCAGTTTTTGTCGACAGCGCTCATTGTTTTCCTGAAGATTTTTCTCTTCGATCCCTTTGCAGATCAGGTCAACAGCCATCTCTTCGGAGATCTTGGTGGTGTTGATGACCAGGTCATAATCGTAGGGGTCATTCCAATCGCGGTCGAAATAATACTTGATGAACCCGGCGCGTTGCTGATCGCTTTTACGTACCAGAATGCGCGACAGATCAGGATCGAGCCATTCTCGCTCAGCCCAACGCTCCACACGGATGTCGAATGGAGCAATGATGCGGGTCCGGAAAACCGTGTTGATTCCGGCAAGAAGATCCTGTCCACCGCGTCCATAGATAATGGCATTGCCCTTGAGAGCATACTCGAGAATGATCTGCTCAATACGATGCATATCAATCTCAAGACTTTCGTCAAGGCTTTCGACAAATGCCGGTGGCTTTTCATCCGCCATTTCGACATTGTCAGCAGTTAGACCGTAAGAGGCGGCGACTTTGAGAATTGCTTCGCCATCAATGAGATCGTAGCCCAATTTGTCGGCCAGATTGCGCGCAATAATAGAGCCACCACTGCCCATTTCACGCGAGATAGTAATGATTGCCATGATTCTCCCCTGAGTTCATAAAACACAGTCCTGATAAGAGTGCTCCAGTCATTGGTGCATTACCATGACGGAATCAGAACTGAGCTTGAGACAATACAGACTAAGATGGTGATCCGATGAACTTGTTTTCTCTGAAAACCTATTGGAATTCAGAATGTTCCGTCAGAACATTCCCACGCGGCGCGTGTGTTTTTCCAGCAGATATCGCATCGCCATTTTAGTGTAAACAAAACAGGAAAATACTAACAATTGCACATGATATTGACAAGTTATTAGTGACTTACTCTTTCATGTCCGTTGACAGCGCTGTTTAAGCGGCACTCAGGCCTCTTGGTGTTGTATGACTTTCGTTACTTAGAGCATTCAAAGCCATAACAGCGTGATGGTTTAGCTTTCAAATCCCGGCTTGTGTTCCAGATAGTGGTAAGAGTCAATGAAGCGTATTGTGCGGCTTTTAGAACGCATGACAATGGTCTGAGTCTGGGCGCCGCCAGAGAAATATCGAACGCCTTTGAGCAGATCGCCGCCGGTGACTCCGCTGGCGGCAAAAAAGACATCACCGCTGGCGAGTTCTTCTGCTGTATAAACTTTGTCGAAATCGGTGATACCCATTTTGGGGGCGCGTTCGCGTTCTTCATCTGTCGTGAAAATCAGTCGGGCCTGCATATCGCCACCAAAACATTTGACTGCAGCAGCAGCTAAAACCCCCTCAGGGGCGCCACCAATACCCAGGACCATGTCAATCCCGCTGTCCGGAATCCCTGTAGCTACAGCAGGGGCAACATCGCCATCACTAATCAGCTTGATCCGGGCACCCACTTTGCGAATGTCCGCGACCGCTTCATCGTGACGGGGGCGGTCGAGCAGGACCACGGTGAGGTCTTCAATGTTGCAACGCTTTGCTTCAGCCATCCGCTTAAGATTGTTGGAAGGAAGGTCGTTGATGTCAATGCAGCCTTTCGCCTCAGGGCCGACAATGATTTTTTCCATGTACATATCCGGTGCGTGAAGAAAGCCGCCGGCAGGAGCGAGGGCAATCGTGGCAATGGCACCCGGACCCCCCTTGGAACACAGGATGGTTCCCTCAAGAGGGTCAACTGCGATATCAACTTTGGGACCGCTGTCATTGCCGACTTTTTCACCAATGTACAGCATCGGTGCCTCGTCCATCTCCCCTTCGCCAATGACGACAGTGCCGTCAATGTCCATCATTCCCAACGTTTGACGCATGGCTGTGGTTGCCGCATCATCTGCAGAAATCTTATCGCCGCGTCCAACCCAACGGCCACAGGCGACGGCAGCAGCTTCAGTGACACGGGCAAGTTCCAGAGCCAGACTTCTATCCATTTTTATTACTCCTGAATGTTTGAGGGGGATATGGTTTAAAGAAAAATATCAAAGGTTGTCGCAAGATAATTATTCCGCTTGAAATCCCAGACTGGTAGCGATAAAACGCTCATCTGGCTGAGTTTCGGTTCTAAAAGAATAGCAAAATGGTCATATCCTGCTGGAATTGATCTTTCAAGGGGTGTTATGATGCCATGGTTGAGCGTTTGAGACAATTGCTAATTGTGTTCGATTTTTTAGAACACTCCTCTCATCTTTAAAGCACAGATACCATGACAGAACAGCCACACAACACATCGAATGCCTTGTTGGAACAAATTATCGCTGATGATATTTCGCAACGCGGTGGTCTTTCCTTCTGTGATTATATGCAGCACTGTCTCTACCATCCGCAGCATGGATATTACATGGCGGCTCGTCAACGTGTTGGCGCAAAAGGCGACTTTTTTACGTCATCGTCCGTTCACAGCCTGTTCGGTGCTCTTATCGCGCGGCAGTTGCATCAGATGTGGCAGCTGCTGGGAAGTGGTTCCTTTACCGTTGTTGAACAAGGTGCCGGTGACGGGTTTCTTGCCCTTGATATCCTTGAAACTCTCCAAGCTGACTATCCACAGATGTACGCTGTCATCCGTTATGTTCTTATTGATGTCAGTGCCGATAATCGCCGACGACAACAGGAACATCTGCATCGCCATGCTGAGCAGATTACGTGGCAGAATTTTGATGAATTGGGGTCCTTTACCGGGTGTTTTCTGAGTAACGAACTTCTCGATGCCTTTGCGGTTCATGTGGTTGAAAAACATGATGGCCAACTGCAGGAAGTTTATGTTGTTCAGGGGGGGCAGGGGCTGGAAGAGGAGCTGCGCACGGTGGATGGCCCGCAATTTGCGCATCATTTTGAACGAGTGGGCGCAGGTGTGATGGAAGGATGTCGTGGTGAGGTGTGTCTGGCGGTTCAACCCTGGGTTGAGTCGGTTGCAGAAAAACTTGAACAAGGGTTTGTTCTGACCATTGATTACGGCTATCCGGCCCAGGAACTCTATGCGCCGTTTCGTCGACAGGGCACTTTGCTGTGCTATTATCAACATACAGCCAACGACAATCCCTATCAGAATATCGGCTGTCAGGATATCACCAGCCACGTTGATTTTACCTTGCTGCAGAGATGTGGTGAACATGTCGGTCTGGAAACTTTGCACTTTACGGAGCAATACCGCTTCCTGATCGGTCTGGGATTTGTCGAAGAATTGGTTCGCCTGCAAGCTGAGGAGACTGATCCGCAGAAAGCCATGGCCTTGCGCATGACCTTGAAGAATTTGATTTTACCTGATGGGGGCATGGGGGAGACGTTTAAAGTTTTGATTCAGGGCAAGGGTGTCGGTCAGCCCGAATTGCTCTGCCAACGAAAAATTAGTGATATTTCGGCCGCTTTTACTTAATATCTGGATAGATAACTTTTAAGGGAGAAGACAATGAAAGAGCAAATTGAAGCAGCATTGGATGAAGTCCGCCCGACCTTGCTGGCTGATGGTGGTAATGTTGAACTCGTTGATGTCAGTGATGATGGTGTTGTCAGTGTGAAACTGGTTGGCGCTTGTGGTTCCTGTCCCATGTCGACAGTCACCTTAAAGATGGGCATTGAGCGGATCTTGCTGGAAAAGGTTCCCGGTGTCAAAGAAGTTGTTCAAGTGCCGTAATCTCAGTTCTCTGTTTAATTCTTTTGTGCGAGGGGCCTCATCTGTTGATGGGGCCCCTCGTTTTTTGGGGCTGACGATGAAATTGTGTTGTTATTGCCTTTTGTGAAACAGATAATTGTCGGAATTTATACGGCTGCGGCAAGCCATTGCAGATCAACCTGACGTCGGCGCGGGCCATCAAATTCACAAAAATAGATCCCCTGCCAGGTGCCCAATTGCAACACGCCATTGCGGACGATAACGGTTTCGCTGGATCCCATCAGGCTGGTTTTTAAATGTGCTGCACTGTTTCCTTCGGCGTGATGGTAGTTGTCACTCCAGGGGATTTTTTTATCCAACGTAACAAGTAAGTCCGTTACTACATCCGGGTCCGCATTTTCATTGATCGTCAGTGCCGCTGTGGTGTGGCGTACAAACAAAACGATAACGCCATCGATGTAACCCTGTTCGCGAATATGTTTGGCAATCAGGCTGGTGATGTTAATCATCTGGTCGCGGTGTTGGCTGGTGATTTCAATCATGCGTCTTTCCGTTGGTTAGAATCTGGCGAAGGTGGCGAATCGTATGGGGATGGTACCATAGTGTCATGTGGCCACTGTTGGCAATCTCAATGTTACGTGCTGCTGGGTGTTTACTTCTGCCTGGAGGCAATACGATGTTGTCCAGTGGGGTGAAAATGGAATAAAAGCCCACCGATTCAGGCCATTTTGCTTGGTTGAGTTGTTCAATGAAAGGGCTGCCCGGCGCTAACTGGCGCGCCAGTTTTGAAATGGAAAAAGGGACAATTTTTGAGCCGAAATGGGGTGCTCCAACCGTGATACACTGGCGAATATATTTGTCGCCACCGCGGCGCTGCACATAGTTTCGGGCGATCAGCCCACCTAAAGAGTGGCCCACAAGATCAATCGGTCCGGTAAATCCCTCTTGGCGCAATGCGCTGACGGCCTGGTCAATGCATTCCGTTAAGGTTTCCACTTCTTTCCACGGTGGCAGATTCAGAGTAATGACATGGTAGTCGCGTTGTTCAAGGTGCTTTTTGAGGTAAAAGCTGCTGGCTCGGTTAAGATATAATCCGTGAATTAACAGGACAATCGGGTGTTCTTTGTTGCTTTGAGGATGTTTGGAGCTGTGCAATCCCAGAGGATAGATGAGCAGAGAGGCCAAAGTGGCAAAATATTCGAGAGCATAAATTTTTAAAATCCGATACCAGTGAGAAAGTCGGAAACGCTGTGCGATCAGTTCCGGTTTCTGATTCGCCCGTTCGTACCAGAAAAGCACGCCACTGAACAGGACGCAAACACCAATAAAAATAGCTGGCGCAATCAGGAAAACGAGAACTGTACTTGTCAACAGCAGGCTGGCATTGTCCATAGCAAAATGGTAGCGTAATCATTAATAGGCGTCAAATTTTCGTGGTGTAATAGGATGAATTTTTTCTTGATCATAACATGGAACAAGGCCGAACAGATCAAGGTTGCAAGCGTGGCAAAGCATGAATCGGGAGCGCGGGGTTATGACAACTTGGCTTGATGAATTTTCACGCTATCTTAGCGTTGAACGCAATCTGGCATCACATACCCAGACCGCTTACCTACGTGATGTACAGGCTTTTTGCGATTTCATCTGTGGTGAGCATAGGGAACAGCTTAAAACCCTGCTGCCTGCAGTCGAAAAACATACACTGCGTCGATGGATGGCACAGTTGCTCAAGAACAATAAAAAGGTCACTGTAGCCCGTAAGGTGGCATCAATACGATCTTTTTACAGCTTTCTCCAGCGCCAGGGACATGTTGAGCACAACCCCGCATTACAGGTACGCCTGCCACGGGTGGAACGTTATCTGCCGACAACATTGGACGTGGATTACATGTACCACCTTCTTGATGCTCCCGGGGACAGCACCTTGCAGTCATTGCGTGATCGTGCTGCTTTTGAACTGCTCTATTCCAGTGGTCTGCGGGTTGGTGAACTTGTGGCCTTAAACGTGGCCGACCTTGATTTTGATCAGGCGTTGGTGCGGGTGTTGGGTAAAGGGGGAAAGCAACGGATTGTTCCCGTTGGTTCAAAAGCATTGCAGGCGTTGATGGCTTATCTGGAGCGGCGTGGGGTGACAGAGCGTGATGAGCCTCTGCTGGTTAATCGACAGGGGACACGCTTGTCGGCCAGAACAGTCCAGCGAAATTTAAAAAAGAAGCTGCTTCAACTCGGGTTGCCGACAACGGCAACACCACACTCTTTGCGTCACAGTTTTGCTACCCATCTGCTTGATGAAGGCGCGGATCTCAGAGCAATCCAAGAGATGCTCGGTCACCAATCATTGTCGACAACGCAAAAATACACCCAGGTCAGTACCGATCGAATGATGAAAGAATATGACCGGGCCCATCCGCGAAGTCGCAAGAAATAGCTTTGGATGTTGTAAGTGGTCGTGCTGGGCGTTGATGCCTGCAACCGCTTACACGGGCAGGGTTTCACTTACAACAAAAAGCCCCGTCGGTTAAACCGACGGGGCTTTTTGTTGTTTTGCTGTACCGATGAGTAACGATCTTATTCACACAGATCGATATTTATGTCCCAGTTCTTGATACGCATGGTGCCATTCTGGGCGAGGTTTTGCTGCATCTTGAAGCAACGGTCAAACAGTTGAGGCTCGTGACCGATACCCTTGGCCAAGGTCTCTTTCTTAGCCATATCGAAGTATTCCTGAATAATCGGCTTGTACTCCGGATGCACACACTTGTCGATGATGGTCTGGGCACGATCTTTCGGTGCCAGGCCGCGCAGGTCGGCGAGACCCTGCTCGGTAACAACAACGTCGAGGTCGTGCTCGGTATGGTCGATGTGCGGTGCCTTGGGAACAACGCAAGTGATGCCGTACGGGTCTGTTTTGGTCGGGCGCACTGAAGGGGAATGCATGATCTTCAGGTAGCCGTTACGCAGGAAGTCACCGGAACCACCGAGACCATTGATCATGCGAGTACCACCAACCAGAGTAGAGTTAGCGTGTGCATACATGTCAAATTCGACCGGAGTGTTCATGGCGATACAACCGAGACGACGGATCGGCTCAGGCGCGTTGGAGATGGACAGCGGGCGCAGAACGATTTTGTCCGCATACTTGTCCCAATTCTCGAAGAAGCGAGGGAAGCCCGGCTCTTCAGACAGAGAGAGGGAACATGCGGATGCTGCATCCAGCTTGCCGGAATCGAACAGGTCAAGCATGGTGTCCTGAAGAACCTCAGTGAAAACAGTCAGGTTCTTGAAAGGACCTTGTGCCAGGCCGCCGACGACGGCATTCGCAATGGAGCCAACGCCGGATTGCAACGGCAGCAGGTTCTCAGGCAGGCGACCCGCCTTCACTTCGTCACCGAAGAATTGCATAATGTGGCCGGCAATGGCCTCGGAAGTTGCGTCCATATCAGCAAATGCGCGACCTTTGTCACGATGCTTGGATTCAACTACAGCGATGATCTTGTCCGGATCGCATGGGAACGCCGAGGTGCCGATGCGGTCATTGGAGCTGCTGATCAGGAACGGCTGGCGATTCGGCGGAGTTTGCGGAATCAGGCAGTCGTGCATTCCTTCGAAAGAAGGCTGTCCCGTGTTGACCTCGATGATAACTTTATCTGCAATCATCAGGATTTCGCCGATAACACCGCAGGAAGAGGTCGGAACCAGACCGCAGTCTTCAGTGATTGCCGAAACTTCAATAATGGCAATGTCAATTTTCGGGGTGTAAAAACCGTAACCAAGGTCCTGAGCGAACAGGGAAAGGTGCTTGTCACCCATACGGATACGACCTTCGTTGATCCCTTTGGCAATGTTCTTACCGGTCTGGTAAGGCCAGCGGCGATCGATCATGTCCAGTGTTGCCCAGCGGTCCTCTGTTTCAGCGCCAACAGAGGCACCGATGAACAGGTTGAACTTCATTTTGCCTTGCAGGTTGTTTTTTTCTACATGGTCAGCCAGGGCAATGGGTACCGCTTTAGGGTAACCGGCCGGAGTAAAACCAGACCAGCCCAGATCCATACCGTCCTTGAAGAACTCTACGCACTCCTCGGGAGATTTTACTTTGTCGAGAAGAGCTTTGCGACGTACACGACTTTCGAGGCTTCCGAATTCAGACATTAAACTTTCCTCCTTGTTGTCCTTTTGCATTCATATAAGGTTTAAACAACCAATTCCCAGGCCCCATACGGACCAGAAGCGGGATAAACTCTGAATGAAGAAATTGTTTTGCCATCGCAATGACAAAGGCTCTTTAAAACTAAAACAAGCACCAAAAACGTTTTTCCGTTTTAGAATAGCGTTATACTCATCCATGTATAGTATGAGGTGTTTTTTTAGTCAAGGGAAAAAGTATACAATATGTTTTAGTAAAAAAAGGGCGCAGATGTGAATAATTGGCTTGGGAGTGCGTTTTTAAGCTGTGTAAATAGCTGTATTTAAATGCTTTTACGAGCTTAAACTATCTCTCATATTTTAACAGCCTTTTTGCGCTGATGGTTGTAGGCACTGCTTTAATGTGTGATGCTAACAGATATGGTGTTTTATTCTTTCCTTGGTTTTGATGATTGGCCTGTTCTAAAGGGTGTTTGTTTTAAATTAACGTTATTGGGCAGATAAATGGCAGTGAAAATAATCTGCGCTTTTTTAGTAATATTAAAAAAGGCAGTTTTGTTCACGGGCTGGTTGTTGAAATAGTAAGGGCGATATTGGGTGGCTTGATAGGGGGGGGGCAAATGATGATTCGTGGTTGGTTCAGCATGGGTTCTACCCCGAATTTACGGACACTTCAAAAAAGCCTATAGTGGGCTAAAGGAGTGTTTATGTCTAAGAGAAGAAAATTCAGTCAGGAATTTAAACGTGGGGCAGTAGAACAGGCTTGCCAGCCTAATGTCAGTTGCGCTCAGGTTGCAAGAGAACTCGGTATCAATGCCAACCTGCTTTCACGGTGGAAGCGAGAGGCTGAGGCAGAGGGCCGCCATGCCTTTGGCGGGACTGGAAATCCCAGAGATGATGAGGTTGCAGCTCTTAAACGTGAATTAGCCCGGGTAAAAAAGGAACGGGATTTTTTACGCGAAGCGGCAACGTTCTTTGCCAGGGAGTCGTCCTGAAGTATCAGGCGGTTCAACGTTGTCGCAATGAATTTCCTATTCGCTTGATGTGTCGTTGCCTCAAAGTTTCTCACAGTGGTTATTATGACTGGGAGAAAAGATCCCCCAGCACACGACAGATTGACAACGAGCGTCTACTGAAGCGCATTCGTGAAATCCATGAAGACAGCAACGGTGCCATTGGTGTTCCGCGTATGCATGAAGACCTTCGGGAAACCGGAGAGACTGCAAGTAAAAATCGCATTGCTCGTTTAATGGCTTCAGCCGGACTTCAAGGCTGGCCGCGAAAGAAAAAACGAGGTCGATATCACACACCAGTTGTAGTCCCTGCCGATGTTCAGAATCAGTTGCAGCGTGATTTTAAGGCATTGGAACCAGAACAAAAATGGGTCACAGACATCACAGAACTCAAGACCGGCGAAGGAAAACTTTATCTGTGTGTTGTCATCGATCTGTTCAGCAAGTTGGTCGTTGGCTGGTCAATGCACCATCGCCAAGACCGGCAGATGGTGATCCGTGCCGTTGAAATGGCCGTGTGGCAACGTCAAGAAAGTAACCATGTGATTTTGCATTCGGATCGCGGCAGTCAATTTCGCAGCACGGACTACCAAAGATTCTTGAAGGAGAACGCCCTGGTTTGCTCCATGAGTGCTGTTGGTCATTGTGGAGATAACGCAGCCTGCGAGGGATTCTTTGGTGTTCTCAAGCGAGAACGCACAAATCGGATGAGATATCCGACAATGGATGCCGCCAAAGCGGATCTATTCAACTATATTGAACGCTTCCATAATCCACGAATGAGGAAAAGGATTGCTAGACGTGATATGGAGTTTCAGTTGTTTTCAAACCGTCCGTAGAAACGGGGTATAACCCCATGTTGACTTCTGATCAAAGGTGGATGGTGCGTGTCGCTGGATTTCTGAGAGGTTCGTTTATCAGATTGTTGAAAAGCAATCTGCGGAGTTCGTGGATGGACAAAAAAATCAAAGACAGGTTTTCAAGTCCTTAATTTTGTGAGCACGACGTAGGTCGTGTTTTTGGCTTGTTTCGTTGAAATGCCCCCCCCCTATAGATGGATTCTTTCTACATTCTTTATGGAATGAATAGGCCTAAAATGGACTTGTGGTATTGCCGGACTGGTATTGCCGGTAAAACCGTCAAGAGTCGTAGTGTCGTTCTATGTGAGGTTTGAGACCCGTTCTTTGTCGTGTGCAATGGCGATATGTGAAGGGCTGGAGTTGTTTTCTTGTGCTCAGAAAATGGCAGCCAGTGTTAGGAGGGGAGCGTTACTGGTTGCTGGTTGGAATATAGCTTCAAGCAGAAGTAAAAAAGCCCCACCGGATATCGGTGGGGCTTTTGAGTTGGCTCAAACCGGGAGTGCTATTCGCACAGGTCGACTTTGATATCCCAGTTCTTGATTTTCATCGTGCCGTTTTGAGCAAGGTTCTGTTGCATTTTGAAGCAGCGGTCGAACAGTTGTGGCTCGTGTCCAACGCTTTTGCCCAAGCACTCTTTCTTGGCCATGTCGAAGTATTCTTGAATAATTGGCTTGTACTCCGGATGTACACACTTGTCGATGATGGTTTGGGCACGATCTTTCGGTGCCAGGCCACGCAGGTCAGCCAGGCCTTGCTCGGTAACCAGTACATCGAGGTCGTGCTCGGTGTGGTCAATGTGAGGTGCCTTGGGAACCACGCAAGTGATGCCGGTCGGATCCGTTTTGCTCGGGCGCACTGAAGGGGAGTGCATGATCTTCAGGTAGCCGTTGCGCAGGAAGTCACCGGAGCCGCCGAGACCATTGATCATGCGGGTGCCGCCAACCAGAGTGGAGTTAGCGTGGGCGTACATATCAAACTCGACAGGTGTGTTCATGGCGATACAACCGAGACGACGGATCGGCTCAGGGGCATTGGCGATTGACAGGGGACGCAGAGTGATTTTGTCCGCATACTTGTCCCAGTTGTCGAAGAAGCGGGGAAAGCCCGGCGTTTCGGACAGAGACAGGGAGCAGGAGGATGCTGCATCCAGCTTACCGGAGTCGAACAGGTCGAGCATAGTATCCTGAAGTACCTCGGTATATACAGTCAAATTCTTGAAAGGACCTTTAGCTAGGCCGCCGACAACCGCGTTAGCAATGGAACCAACACCGGATTGTAGGGGCAGCAGGTTTTCAGGCAGACGCCCAGCTTTCACTTCGTCTGCAAAGAATTGCATGATGTGACCGGCAATCGCTTCAGATGTCTCGTCAGCATCGGCAAAAGCACGACCTTTGTCGCGATTTTTGGACTCAACAACGGCGATGATCTTGTCCGGATCGCAAGGGAATGATTCGGTGCCGATACGATCACTGGCTTTAGTGATCAGGAACGGCTGGCGATTCGGTGGAGTTTGGGGGATGATGCAGTCGTGCATGCCGCGGAAAGAGGGTTGTCCCGTGTTGACCTCAACGATGATCTTGTCAGCAATCATCAGAATCTCACCGATAACACCACAGGAAGATGTCGGAACAAGAGAGCCATCAGCAAGGATTTCGGAAACTTCAATGATGGCAATGTCGATCTTTGGAGTGTAGAAGCCGTAACCCAGATCTTGGGCAAACAGCGAAAGGTGCTTGTCACCCATACGGATGCGACCTTCGTTGATCCCTTTAGCAATATTTTTGCCGGTCTGGTAGGGCCAGCGGCGATCAATCATGTCCAGTGATGCCCAACGATCCTCAGTTTCAGCACCAACAGAGGCACCGATGAACAGGTTGAACTTCAATTGACCTTGCAGGTTGTTCTTCTCAACGTGATCGGCCAGGGCGATGGGTACCGCTTTGGGGTAACCAGCCGGGGTAAAACCAGACCAACCAAGATCCATACCGCTTTTGAAGAACTGGATGCATTCTTCTGCAGAAACTACTTTGTCGAGCAGCGCCTTACGGTGTACGCGACTGTCGAGCGTTCCGAATTCAGACATGGTGCTTCCTCCTTAACGTGTGTGAAGTAAATCGTCCCAAATAAAATAAGAATTGAAGATGGTTTTGGCGGGTCGCATTTTTTGGGCGGGTTCCCGAGGGGGACCAAATAGGGTAGAAAATGCGATGCTAAAACCATGTTATGATCGGAATGTATAATATATGTGAATAATTAAGTCAAACGAAATGTAGCATAAATTGAGATTTGCGGTTTTCCGAATATTTACCTAAAATAAATATTTATTGATGGCCTGCCAGGGGTTTTTGTTGGTCTAACTATTTGAGAATAAACAAAAAAAGTCTCTGTTTGGATATTTTTATATTTTTTTATTAATAGTAAAAATAATCTGTTTTATAGAGTTCTGTAGACGTTGGCTTTCTAATACTCTGTTTGTTGCGCCTATAATCCCGTTCAACGCAAAACTGTATACATATTGGTAGTTTATGTGTATACGGGTGCTGTGTAACTGTTGGATAACGCTGTGTTATTTCTAGTCTTAGAGCTGGTTTTTTGGTGGATTGTGTAGTCAGTTCTGGAAAGAGTTTTTGCAGGGTGAAAATCTTAAGGAGAGAGGCCCTCTTTAATAAGGAGGTCGCTGGCAAGGAGGTTATGAAAGCAAAAAAGCCTTCAACAAAGAAGGCTTTTTGATCGTATTGTTACCGGTTGTCAGGTGCTTTAGATATTGTGATCTTCGCGAAACTCGTTGATCTCTTCTTGCAGGTCTTCATCAACAGGGCGCTGTTGAAGAAGGCTTAAGGTTGCTAATGCCTGATCCGATTTGCCGTCGAATTTCTGGGCACGAGCCAGGTCAAAGAGGACACCAGTCAGGTTGGGATAGTTCGGGTAGGTGTTGGTGATATTTTCCAGGCGGCTGATTGCAGCCGTGTAGCGCTTTGTTTTCAAGTAGAAACGACCGATATAAGCTTCATTGGCTGCCAAGCGGTTATGGCACTGCTCAATGTAGCTGTTCAGCTCCTGGGGATCGATGCTGTCCGGATAGTTTTTCAGCAGTTGTTCAAATGTTGCCAACGCGTTTCGTGTTGCGGTCTGGTCGCGGTCAGCGCTGAGGAGTTGGGCAAAGTGTGATTTGCCTAAACGATACATCACCGATGCTGTCTGTGTGTGCCCTGGATGCTTCTTGAGAAAGTCTTCGTACGAAGCAACGGCAGAGATATAGTCTTCTTGAGCGTAATAGGCATCGCCAATCTTCAGTTCTGCAAGGGCTGTCAACTCGGGTGAGGTGAAGCTGTCGCGAACTTTTTGCCAGTGTTCAATGGCTGCAAGGTAATGCTCTTTCTCCATGGCAATTTCACCCTTTTGCAGCTCACGCATAGCTTCACTGGTCGCAGGTGAAGCCGTCTGAGTTGCAGATTTATTGGATGAACAGGCCGCCAGGGCCAGAAGGGTCAGAAGAAGAATAAGAGTACGTTGCATGAAGATGTCCTTTTAAACGTTTGATAAAGCGCATGAATAGGTAAGTAGTAAATAGTAAATCAACCCCAGCGACGACTCAAGCATTAATCTTCACATCAGCTTAAATTATGCCGCGTCGACTCCTTGTTCAATCAGCAGGTTTTTGAGCTTTTCAAGAGCGCGCTTTTCCAGTTGGCGAACCCTTTCCTTACTGATCCCGTACTGGTCGGCAAGGTCTTGTAACGTGGCTTTATCGTCCTGCAGGATGCGACTGTGTACGATGTGCTGTTCCCTCTCGTTCAGATGTGAAAGAGCCTGCTGGACTCGATGAGTGGTCAGACTTTCGTGCTCGAGCTCAATGAGCCGTTGTTCCTGGTCTTTGTCGTGGTCAACCAGAGTGTCAAGATGGCTGGTCGTGCTGTCCGGCGTGAGTTGACCATCGAGTGAACTGTCCCGGCCCCCCAGCCGGACACTCATCTCGGCCACTTCATCCGTGGACACATTGAGTTGTCGAGCGATCTCGGCATGGTCCGCATCATTTCCCATTTTTTGCAGGGCATCGCGCGTTTGTTTGAGCTTGAAAAATAGCTTTTTTCGGGCCTGAGTTGTGCCGATTTTGACCAGGGACCAAGCGTTGATGATGTAGTTGTGAATATAGGCGCGTATCCACCACACGGCATAGCTGATCAGGCGGATATTGCGATCCGGGTCAAATTTTTTAATGGCCTTCATCAGACCGATATTGCCTTCCTGAACCAGGTCGATCATTTTCAGGCCGTAGGCCTGGTATTCATAAGCGATTTTGACAACAAAACGCAGGTTGGCACACACCAGTTTGTGGGCAGCATCGAGATCGTTGTTTTTGCGGTAGCGATTAGCCAGCTCATACTCGGTCTCACGGTCCAGAGGTTCAAACTGGCTGATCTGAGCCATATAATGATCAAAACCGTCAATAACCAAGGGGAGATTTGACATGCTCTTCAATCCTCTCTTTGATTGGTGTTAATTCTGTTAGCACTCTCTTGCCTTGAGTGCTAACAATTGTAGTCATGGTGCTGATTTTACGCAATAAAAAATTTAGCACCACCAAAACGGTGCGAAATTTGTCAATAGGGAGTCTGAGTGTGTTATTCCGCCGAGGATGTTTTACGGCAGGGGATGGTCATTTTGATGATTTGGCCACGCCGGGCGATCAGCACATTTTTTTGTGAGGCGGTTGGTTGGTAATGCCCTGCACCCTGACAGCTGATTTTGTAGCGGGCATTGTAGTCGAGGCCGGGGATAAACGCCGGAACTGGATAGTCGAGGTCATCAATGGTGCAGACAATTTCCCCTTTGAGGTCGGGTTCTTCCGCATCCCACAAGCTGTTGCTGTTGCTGTCAATGTAAGCGTCAATGACCAGAGTGCCGCGTTCTGTCGACATTGCAGGTGTTTTGTCGAGGATAATATTGAGGATGTTGCCTTTTTTTTCGCGCTCAGGCTGATCCTCTTTTTTTTCAAATGATTCCGGGTTTTGCTCATCCGCATCTCCCAGGCTGGCATCTGTTTGTGCTGCAAGCTGAGTGGGGAGTGTGGTAACGGAACAAAAGGCTATAGCCATAAGAAGTATTATGAGTCTTTTCATAGCTCATAAAGAACATGAACAACGAGTGGCTGTCAACTGAGTAAATGTTTGAAACAGGTAAATTGTGTCGAGAAGAGTTGTTAAATGGTGAGTTATACGCTTTTGGAGTTTTGCCTCGACATTCAGAAATGAGAACAGGCTTCGTTTGTTATATCCCCCCACTGCGAAGTGTGGACTATTGTTTACTTGGGTGTAGAATAATCTACACTTCATCTCTACGTCCACCTTTTATTTTTCTCCAACCAGCTAAAATTATTGATAAAAATAGTATGGCATGCTTTCTGTAGTTTGTTTTTGGCATGAAGAAACTAGCGTTGCCAAAAAATCGGATCGTGTCATGTGTTGTTGTTTTGCTGGGTTTTTATGTCTTGGGCAGCAACTGCTGGGCTGGCGCGCTTGATGCTCTAGGCGTTCCGCAGATCATCAGCCAGGATATCCGCCAGCGCAATCCATCCGTTCGTAGTGTGTTCGACGATTGGCAATCTCTGCAGCACCAGGTGGTTCCTGCGCGTTCACTCGACGATCCGCAACTGTCTATTGCCCTGAGCAACTATCCCGTTGACAGTTTGCGTAGCGATGAAAGTGCCATGACCGGCAATGAGATTCGGTTGTTTCAGCCGATTCCCTTTCCGGGAAAGCGTGAACAGCGTGGCCTGGCTGCTCAGGCACAGGCCAATTCAGCCAAGGCCCGTTATCAGGACCTGATTACACGAAGCGTAGCTCAAGGACGTAAGATCTATTATGCGTTGTGGTATGTCGATCGTTCCCGGCAGCGGATTGAAGACGAATTAGTTGAACTGGATTACCTGATTGCGTTGGGTGAAAGCCGCTACCGTTCCGGTCTTGAATCTCAGGCCGGAGTCGTCGAAGCACAACTGACCGCTTCTCGTCTGCGTGAACAGCTGATTCTGCTCCAACAACAGCAACGTGAACAACTCGCCTTGCTAAATCGACTACGTAGCCGTCCCGCAGAATATAGTGTGATGCTGCCGGAAACACTTCCTTTGACCGCTCTGGAAAACAACAACGACTGGTGGCAACAGGTTGGTCGCCAAGCGCGTGTCACCAGTCCGCGTGCTCGCCAATATCAGGCAGAGATTCGTCGTGCCGAACACCAACACACTCTTGCTGAATTAGACCGCTACCCTGATTTTACCGTTGGCCTCAGTTATCGTCAGCGTCAGGCTACGGCCATGGATGACGGCACTGACTTTATCGGCGCGGAGCTGCGTTTAAATTTGCCGGTTTTTCAGGATAAGCAACGAGAACAGATTGCTGCGGCCCAGTCGCAACAGCGTGGTGCCGTTAACCGTTGGCAGGAATATCAGGAGCAGATGGATCAGGAGGTCTTCGCGTTACGCACGCAATTACGTAGCACACAACAACGCGAGTCACTGTACCGGGCGGGCATTCTGGCCCAGGCGCAGTTGCATTATCGTTCCCGTCTTAGCGCCTATGAAAACGATCTGGAAAGTTTCACCGATGTCTTGAAAAGTCTCGAATCCTGGCGCAAACGCTTACAGGACTACGATGCTGTACGGCGTGATCATCAAGTGGCCTTGGCAACCCTGGTAGAGCTGGCGGGTGATGACATGGTGTCCTCATTACCGTTAACCAAAAAGGAGATGTGATGAAGCGAACTGTCTGGTTTATCGGTGTGGCCATGATTGCCGCCTTTGCTGCTGTTTTTGTTTTGACCGAGACGCGACATTCCTCTGGAAAACAGGCCGTCCATCAGCACGATGAAACGGAACAGCACCAGCAGTGGACCTGCGGTATGCATCCGCAGGTGATCCGTGATGAACCGGGACTGTGCCCCATTTGCGCGATGGAGTTGACTCCTTTGATTCAGTCTTCGCAAGGGCAAACCGCTGAAACGCCAGCGGCCACCATCAAATACTGGGTTGATCCCGAGGATCCGACCTTTGTTCGTCACGATGAGGGGCTTTCGCCAGCCGGTGTGCCGCTGGTGCCGGTTTATGAAGGCCATGCCACCTATGGTTCGGTGATCCATATTGATCCGGTGATGGTTCAAAATATGGGCATCCGCACGGCCACGGTGGAGCGTGGCACGTTGAGTGCCACCTTGCGTACCATCGGCCGGGTGCATATTGATGAGCAAGGCCAATACAACATTAACAGCAAAATTGCCGGGTGGGTGGAACGGCTGTTTGTCAATGTCACCGGCCAGCAGGTCAAAGCCGGTCAACCGTTGCTGGAGCTGTATAGTCCGCAACTGGTGTCTGCCCAGCAGGAATTGCTTCTCGCTGCCCGTTATCGTCACAACCTGGACCCCAAAGCCGACAGCGCATTACGTGAGTCGGCAGATCGCCTGTTTGAGTCAGCGCGTATTCGCCTGCAGCGTTGGGACATCACCACGGCGCAGATTGATGCGCTGTTAAAACGCGATGAGGTGCGTAAAACCATGACCCTGTATGCGCCGCACAACGGTGTGGTGACGATGAAGAATGTTCGCGAAGGAGAAGCCGTCAAGGCCGGGCAGACGCTGCTTGAACTCAGCGATTTCAGCCAGGTGTGGGTGCAGGCGGAGATTTATGAACAGGATCGCGCGCGCGTCAGTGAAGGCTTGCCGGTGACGGTTGCCATCCCGGGCGATAGCCGCCCCACACGGGGCTACAGTGGCCGAATCGATTATCTGTATCCGTATGTTGATACGCTGACCCAGACCGTGCAGGCGCGGATTGTGCTGAATAATGCCGATGGCTCTTTGGAGCCGCAACGCTTTGTCGATGTGGTGATCACCTTGCCGCCGCAAAACGATGCCCTGCTGATTCCTGCCGATGCCGTGGTGGACAGTGGCGAGCGGCAGCTGGTGTTTATCGCCCGTCCGGGCGGCACGTTTGAACCGCGTCCGGTTCGATTGGGTCCGCGTGATGATCAGGGCCGCGTCGCCGTTCAGCAGGGTTTATTTGATGGGGAAAAGGTTGTTGTCTCCGCCCAGTTCCTGCTTGATTCCGAGACGCAACTGCGTGAGGCTTTGCGCAAAATGACCATGGATAACGCTGAAGAAACAGCGCCTGAACCATCCGCTGATCTGGAGGCGTTGTTTTGATGCGAGTGAGCGTCGTACACCACTTTGATGAAAGGAGAGAGTCATGCTCAAAGCACTGATTGCTGCCTCCGTGCGTCATCGTTTCCTCGTGGTGCTGATCACTCTGGTGCTGGTGATGGCCGGTGTTTACGTGTTGCGCGCAACGCCGGTGGACGCCATTCCCGACTTGTCCGACGTGCAGGTGATTGTCTATAGCGATTACGCCGGGCAAGCCCCCCAAGTGGTGGAAGATCAGGTGACCTATCCGTTGACCACGCGTCTACTGTCTGTTCCCCAGGCCAAGACGGTGCGTGGCTATTCGTTTTTCGGCAGTTCGTTTGTCTACGTGATTTTTGAGGACGGCACCGACCTTTACTGGGCCAGGGCGCGCGTGCTCGAATCCCTTAACACCGCTGCCGGTCAACTGCCGGACGGCGTGGTTCCCAGTCTGGGGCCGGATGCCAGCGGTGTCGGCTGGGTCTACCAGTATGAAGTGACCAGTGATCAGCATGACTTGCAGCAATTGCGCTCCATTCAGGATTGGTTTCTGCGCTATGAGCTGACTGCCGTCGAAGGGGTTTCCGAGGTGGCGAGCATCGGAGGCTATGTCAAACAATATCAGGTACGGATCGATCCCAACCGGCTGCGTGGCTACGGCCTGACTCTGGCTGAGGTGCGCCGAGCCATTGCCGCGAGCAATGAGGATGTCGGTGCCCGCCTGCTTGAGATGGGCGAAACTGAGTTCATGGTGCGCGGTCTCGGCTATATCCGCTCCGTGGCTGATCTCGAAGCGATTCCACTGCGTGAAGTGGGTGGTCGCTACGTCCTGCTTGGCGATGTGGCGCGGATTCAGATCGGACCGGAGTTGCGCCGTGGCGTGGCCGAATCCAATGGTGATGGGGAAACCGTCGGCGGCATCATTGTCATGCGTTCCGGTGAGAATGCCCTGGCGACTATTGAGCGCGTCAAACAGCGCCTCACAGAATTACAGGCCGGTTTGCCCGAGGGGGTAACCATTCACCCGGTTTATGACCGCTCCGCTCTGATTGAGCGGGCCATTGATCACCTCAGCACCAAACTGATTGAAGAGTGCGTGGTGGTGGCATTAGTGATCGTCCTGTTTTTGTTTCACCTGCCCAGTGCCGGTGTGGTGGTGCTGACACTGCCGGTGGCGATTCTCATGGCGTTCTTGATCATGAACGGGCAGGGGATTAACGCCAATATCATGAGTCTGGGCGGCATAGCCATTGCCATCGGCGCCATGGTCGATGCGTCGATCATCATGATCGAAAATGCCCATAAACACTTGGAGCATCCCAGTGGTGACGAACCCCACCAGCAGGTGATTTTGCGTGCCGCCCAGGAGGTGGGACCGACCCTGTTTTTCTCCCTGGCGGTGATCACCCTGTCGTTCCTGCCGATTTTTACTCTGACCGATCAGGCTGGACGCCTGTTCAAACCGCTGGCCTATACCAAGACCTATGCCATGGCCGCTGCCGCGGTGCTGGCCGTGACCCTGGTGCCGGCGTTGATGGTGTGGTTTGTCCGCGGACGCATCCGCCCGGAGCAGGCCAATCCCATCAATCGGCTGTTGATGCGTCTCTACCATCCTTTGGTGGCTCTGGTGCTGCGCTGGCGCAAAACCACGTTGCTGGTCACACTGGTGCTGGTGTTGTCGTCGCTCTATCCATTGTCTCATCTGGGGTCGGAGTTTATGCCGCCGCTCGATGAGGGTGATCTGCTCTATATGCCGACCACTCTGCCGGGCATTTCCACGAACAAAGCGCGAGAGCTGTTACAGCAGACCGACAAAATCATCGCCTCATTTCCAGAAGTGGCCAATGTGTTCGGCAAGGCCGGTCGGGCGGAAACCGCCACCGATCCGGCCCCGTTATCCATGCTGGAGACAACCATTCAATTGAAAGACCAGCGCTATTGGCGACGGATTACTGTCGAGCGTTTTTACAGCGATTGGCCGCAAGCCCTGCAACACCCCTTACGCACCCTGTGGCCGGATCAGCGTCCCATTACCCGTAAGGAACTGGTCACTTTGTTGAATCAGGCCATCCAGTTCCCCGGTTTGACCAATGCCTGGACCATGCCGATCCGGACCCGCATCGATATGCTGTCCACCGGCATCAAAACCCCGGTGGGGATCAAGGTTCAGGGCACTGATCTGGAAACCCTCAATCAGGTGGGACAACAGCTTGAAGCCGTCGTCGGTCAACTCCCTAATACGCTGAGTGTTTATGCTGAACGGGTGATGGGCGGACGCTATGTGGATATTGACATTGATCGGCTTGCTGCCGCTCGCCATGGCCTGACCGTCGGGGCGGTTCAGGATGTGATCCAAACCGCCATTGGTGGCATGACCGTGACCCACACGGTTGAAGGGGCCGAGCGTTATCCGGTGAATGTGCGCTATGCCCGTGATTACCGTAGTGATCTTGACGCGTTGGATCAGGTGCGCCTTGCCGCGCCATCCGGGCGCTCGGTGCCGCTCAAAGAGGTGGCCCAGGTGTCGGTGAAATCGGGCCCGGCAGCCATCAAGAGTGAAAATGCCCGCAAAACCCTGTGGGTCTATGTGGATCTCAACACCGATGATGTCGGTGGCTATGTGCAGCGTGCCCATCAGGCGGTGGCTGCGCAGGTCCCGTTACCGGCAGGTGTCAGTCTGGTGTGGAGCGGGCAGTTTGAATATATGCAGCAGACCCGGTCACGGTTGCTGATGATCGTGCCGCTGACTCTGGTGGTGATCTTTATTCTCATTTATGCCAGCACCCGCTGCCCGATGAAGACCGCCATTGTTTTTCTGGCCATGCCGTTTTCACTGGTCGGCGCGTTCTGGTGCCTCTATGCGCTCGATTACAACCTGTCGGTCGCTGTGTGGGTCGGACTCATCGCCCTGGCAGGTCTCGATGCTGAAACCGGTGTCATCATGATGCTCTATTTGTCGATGGCGGAAGATCAGTGGCGGAACGAAGGACGGCTGGTGAACCGTCATGATCTGAAATTGGCGATTTTCGATGGGGCCGTGAAGCGCATTCGCCCCAAAGTCATGACGGTCGGCACCGTCATTCTCGGGCTGGCACCGATCATGTGGAGCCACGGCACCGGTTCGGAAATTATGAAACGGATTGCCGCGCCCATGGTCGCCGGAGTGACGACCTCGGCAATCATGGAACTGCTTGTTTACCCCGTGATCTGGTACGTGTGGAAATCCAGAAATCTTGCGGAATCCACCGAACACCACAATGAAGTTTCTCACCAACCCAGTAAATAACAAGGAGATTAAATGATGAAAAAAATGACGTTGATGCTGTTAGTTTTTCTCGCATTGCCCATGGTTGCGTTTGCCAGCGATTGCTGCGCAGGCAATACCACGAAAGTGGACAGCATGGAACAGCATGTCGGTATGAAAATGGACAGTATGCAGATGGCCGGTAATGAAGTGATGCTCGGCCAACAGGAGATCCACGGCGTGACCGCCATGGCGCACCTCAAGGATGTCCGCCAAGCCATGTCTGAAGCGGGCATGACCACCACCCATCACTTTATGGTGATGCTGCATGATCAGGCCACGGACGCGAATCTCGACCAGGGCTCCGTCGCGGTGAAAGTGACTCTCCCGACCGGGCAACAGCTTCCGGCAATCAAACTGATGGGAATGCAGGGGCATTTTGGTGCTGATGTGACCCTGGCGACTCCGGGTGAGTACACCTTTACCGTCGGCAGTATGCTGGTTGATGGCCAGAAGCGGGTATTTACTTTTAAGACGGTGTTACCCGAATAAAATTATGTAGCTTGCACACCACCCGACGTGCGGGCGCGGAAGCCCACGTCACGTGGGCACCATCACCGCGAACGAATGAGGTTCGCCGGAGCAATTGGTTCCATGATGCGGACCACAGAAAAACCAAGATCAAAGTCAAGGTCGCCGGGACTCGCCCCGGCAGGCGACATCCTTTTGACTTGCCGCTCAAAAGGATGCAAAAGCCGGCTGAACTTCTCCTGAACCTAGATCAACCGACAATGAGTCGGTTTTCGTGATGCTTCACAGATTCGGCTCGCCGCCCTTTAGGTCGGCGAATCGTGCGCCTCATCAGCTTTGGCGTAAAACGTTGATAACAATCAGCCGGTTGGCTCCATCTTTTTCGTGGCACCGGTTAAACGGGTGGGGCGGTGCCCACCCTGCGGTAGCGTGTTATTTCGCCGCCCAGCCCTCCCGTTCAGTAGCGCCGAACGCAAGGAGCGTCGCTGTGATGGTCGTCGGCAAATGTTTGAGGGCTGTGGGACACAGACCGAGTTCTTGCCGACATCACGGTGTAAGCGAGTGGAGTGAGGGAACCCGTTAGGGCGCAATGGTCGGGAGTCGTTTTTCGGTTCCTTTTGACGACGCAAAAGGGACCCGACGTGTGGGCGCGGAAGCCCACGTCACGTGGGGACTAACAACGCGAACGGATGAGGTTCGCTGGAGAAGTTGGCTCAACTTGATGAACCACTGAAGATCAAAGTCAAGGTCGCCGGGATTCGCCCCGGCAGGCGACATCCTTTTGGCAAGCCGCCCAAAAGGATGCAAAAGCCGGCTGAACTTCTCCTGAACCTAGCTCAACCGACACTGGGTCGGTTTCTGTGATGCTTCACAGATTCGGCTCGCCGCAACAATAAGAATATTGGACAAACACCTCCTGTGTTTGCCAATAACGCAAGCCGAAAATGCGATTTCCGTCTTGCTTATACCATCTATTGATGGTGGTCGCCCGTCCATGGGCTCCACAGACGGTTTACAACCGTCTGCAAGGTCGGCGAATCGAGCGCGTCATCAGCTTTGGCGTAAAACGTTGATAATAGGCCTGCGGCTCGCTCTATTTTTCCCGTGGCACCGATCTAACGGGTGGCCGGTGCCCACCCTGCGGCTGCGGGTTATTTAGCAGCCCAGCCCACGTCATGTGCGCACCAAAAATGAGTGAGGGTGCAGTTGGCCTGTGCGATGAGTTGCGTGTTGCGAACCACTACTCCATCGCCACAAATGGACAAGTGGTGATGCTGCGTTAAACTGTAGAATATTCTACAAAGACTTCAGGATAATCTTATGGTGTGGAAAAAAACATCTTTTCGCGTGATCTTACTGCTGATCCTGGTGGTGGGCATTTCATCGTTGCATTACACAACAATGACCCACCATTCCCACCTCCATGATGTCTATCGGCGCCTTTATTATATCCCCATTGTTCTCGGTGGTGTCTGGTTTGGTGTGCGTGGCGGATTGGGCACATCGGTGTTTATTTCCATTGCTTATCTGCCCCATGTGCTGATGCAGTGGGGCCATCTGCCATGGACGGCTCCTGAGCGCTATCTGGAGATCATGATGTATAACGTCATCGGCGCTCTCACCGGAACCTTGATGGCCAAGGAACATGCCCAGCGTTTGCGGGCTGAAGAAACCGCCGTACAGTTGCAGGAGAGCTACGATCAGTTGCGTCAGCAGGCGGACCTGATTCTCGAGATAGAAGAACAGTTGCGCCAGGCTGACCGTCTGACCACCCTCGGTGAACTCTCCGCCGGGCTGGCCCATGAGATTCGCAATCCGCTCGGCTCGATTCGTGGCACGGCGGAAATCCTTCAGGGAGCTTTCAGTACGGAAGATCGCTATCACGAATTTACTACGATTCTGATCAATGAGGTGGATCGTCTCAATCAGGTTCTGGAAAATTATCTGCGCTATGCCCGTCCGGACTCAATGGAGAAACAGCAATTTTCTCTGGCCCCGATCCTCGATGACGTCGTTCAGTTGACGGCTGTCAAAGCCCGTAAAAACCGGGTGGCTGTTGATGTTGACGTTGACGTGGCCAATTCCGTTGCCGGTGATGCCAGCCAGTACAAACAGGCATTTCTTAATCTGATTCTTAATGCCTTGCAAGCCATGGGTGAAGGCGGTTGTCTTTCCATTCTGGCGACAACGGATGAGAATAGGGCGGTGGTGCGTTTTTGTGATACCGGTCCGGGGTTGACTGAGGAGCAACGGCAAAAAATCTTTAAGCCGTTTTATACCACCCGATCCAAAGGAACTGGGCTTGGTTTGGCGATTACCGAGCGGATAGTACACAATCATGGGGGCTCCATTATGGTAGAAAGTCTGCCGAAACAGGGCTGTTGTTTTGAATTACGCTTACCCCTGGCTGATCTGACCCCGACACAGGAGAATGACCATGTCTGAATCCGTTTTATTGGTTGACGATGATGCTTCAATGCGCCGGGTCATTGAATTCACCCTGCAGGAGGCGGGCTATCAGGTCTTGACCGCTGCCAGTGGTGAGGAAGCGCTGCCGCTGTTTCGCCATCATCAACCGGCCTTGGTGGTTACGGATGTGCGGATGGAGGGGATGAGTGGCTATCAGGTGCTTGAGAAAGTGCTGGCGGAGTCTCCTGCAACCCTGGTGATCATTATTACCGCTTACAGCACGGTGGAACAGGCTGTCGGTGCCATGAAAAGTGGCGCCTATGATTATTTGACCAAACCCTTCAGCGGTGAACAGTTGCGTCTGGCTGTCGCGCGTGCCTTTGAATATCGGGCGTTGCGGCGCGAAAACACCCAACTGCATGAAGTGTTGCAACGTCAGGAGTCGACACATCCGATCATTGGCCAGTCTGAGGTCTTGCGTCAGGTGCTGGATCAGGTGGATAAGGTGGCGTTGAGCCAGGCTCCGGTGCTGATTACTGGTGAGAGCGGTACCGGTAAAGAACTTGTGGCGCGTCAAATTCATCAGGTGTCATCGCGGCGCATGGCACCGTTTGTCGCCATAAATTGTGCAGCAATTCCTGAAAATTTACTGGAAAGTGAGTTGTTCGGTCATGTCAAAGGAGCATTTTCCGGTGCAATTAAAGATCAGAAGGGACGTTTTGAGTTGGCCCATGGTGGGACGTTGTTTCTCGATGAGATCGCCGAATTGCCGCTGGCTTTGCAGCCTAAGTTGCTGCGTGCGTTGCAGGAAAAAGAGATCGAACCGCTGGGGGGACAGAGTCGCCGCATTGATGTGCGATTGGTTGCGGCCACCAATCGCGACTTGCATGAGGAGATCAGCCAACAGCGTTTTCGACAGGATCTTTATTATCGGTTGGCCGTTGTGCCGTTGACGCTGCCTCCGTTACGTGAGCGCCGTGATGATATTGCCTTGCTTGTCGATCATTTTGTTACCCACCACCCCCAGGGGCGCGGTGTACAGATCGCACAAACGTTATATGAGGGCCTTGCCGAATATGCGTGGCCGGGGAACGTTCGCGAGCTCTATAATGTTGTCGAGCAAATGCTTATTTTACGTCACAACGATCAGCTTGACCTGAATGACCTGCCTCCCCATATTAAAAGTCGTTCGTCAGAATCTTCATCCGTGCTTCAATTACCGCCGGAAGGCTACTCCCTCGAAGAGCTTGAGCGTCAGGCGGTGATCCAGGCCATGCGTTACTGTCGGGGAAATAAAAGCCAGGCTGCAGCCTTTTTGCGTATTCCGCGACATACGCTACTTTACCGTCTTGAAAAGTACGCCATTACCCAGTGGTGATTTGGCCGTAACGTGGTTATTTCGACACTATGTGTGGTGTAACCGCCTCTTTTGTCGACATAATTTTCTTTCCTGCCCAATGCTGTTCATTCCCCGGCAAAAATATTTTTGCCGGAGGTGTTTAATTTTATTACTTCCTATCGTTAATCATGCTCCTTCATTGAGTTTTTCTTTTTTTGTCAAATCTCTTTTAAGCCTCGGTTTTATGCCATTCTAAGTAACACCTATTCGATTCATGAGAAAAACTCGGTCATTTTTCTAGTTTCCCTCTAATGTTAGCTACGCGTAAGCCTATACTAATATGAATCATCATTCGATAATGGTATACCGATTGCAGTGTAAGTGGTTGAAACTAGAACGTAATTACAACTACATGAGTTATAATTACGTCTGGAGATAAATCCCGTCTTATTACTGGCGGAAAACAGTTGGAGGCATTGATGGCCCTGTTAACACGGATCACTTTTATCCTTTTTGCAAGCGTGCTTTTCACCGGTTCAGTGTGGGCTGAAACATCGGTTTCGCTACGTGCTGGCTACCAGATGCTCAAACCGAGTGGTGATATTGCCGGAAGCAGCTCCACTTTCGATACATCTCTGGATATCGATGATGATCTGGATTGGGATGAAAGCCGTGACATGCTCGGTGAACTGTCGCTGAATTGGGAACGCTCCCAGTTGAGTTTTTCCTATCTGCCGATTGAGTTTTCAGGTGACAGTCTGTTGACTATTGACGGGTATTATAATGGTCAGGCGTTTAGTATTGGTGATCATGTCTCCAGTGATGTCAAATTCGACCTGTACGATGTCGGATACACTTTTTACCTGATTAATATGAAAGAAGTGCCGACGCCGTTTCGTCTTGGTGTTGAATTTGCCATCAAACTGGCGGATATCGAAATTGAGTTCAGTGACGAGGCTGCCGGTATCCATGAAAACGATTCCGTGATCGCTCCGTTGCCCACCTTAGGGATTCGCACCTGCATCGCTTTGACAGAACATATCGCTTTGACTGGACGTGCTGGCTATATTGAATATGACGAAAACCACCTGTTTGACGCCAATGTCCAATTGGAATATCTGCCCCTGAAGCATGGCGGCCTGTTTGCCGGGTACCGCTATTTTGATCTGGTCGTGGATGAGTCGGATGTGGATGTGAATCTGGAATTTTCCGGACCCTATGCCGGGATTATGATCCACTTTTAATAGGCTGTTGAAAAGGCCCAGGATGGGACTTTTTCAATAATCTGTTCGGCATCATCTGTTACGTCGTTACTCAAACCGATAATTTGTTGAATATCTATAATGCCCACTCAAGACCAAAATTCACTTGGCTGGAGCGGTAGCCGCCATGCTTCTGAAGCGTGCGTTGATAACCCAGTCGGGTCGTGATGCCGTTCACGAAAATGGCATGCAGCGCCAGGATCAATTCAACGCTGTCTTGTGCGCTATCACGCCCCTGAATAGAGAAATGCTCTTCACTGTCAATCAACTGGGCTTGGGTGTGCTCAGTTTCATCATCAAAGGCATGATTCCACAGCGCAGCCAATTGACTGACCAGCCTTATCTCTTCGAAGGTAGAAGAGTGCTCGATCTTTAATCCTGTCTGACTGCAAAAGCGTTGTGAATCTTTGCTGCTGACGTGAAGGGATGCTCCTTCCGCCTCATGTTCGCTAAAGGCGTTTTCCTGCAACCACAGATACTCCAAACCGAACGATGGAATAATACTCCATGAATCCACAGTAAAGCGGTAGCCCCCATGGCCGGAGAGTGAACCATGGCCAGCATCATGCTCGCTTTTCGCCTGACGGCCAAGAAAGGCAATGGTGCGTTTGGTGTCGTAGCTGTCTGTTCCGGAGTTGAGGATGGTTTGGGCAAACCAGCCCCCGTTTTTTACTTCGTCATCCCAACGGGCATACAGATAGCCGTCCCATGACAGGTGGTCTGCTGTGGAGGCGAAATCGAGTTCATGCAGGTCCGCGTTGCTGTAGGCTCCGGCCATGCCGATCCGCAACCCAGAGGCGATCTGCTGCTCGATCCCCATCATCAGACCGTTGGTTTTGGCGCGAAACGCCGGGCTGTGCGCGGTCTCTTCGTAGCGGGCGTTATCGGCAACAAGGCGCAGCCAGACATGGCGCTGCAGTTGCGGGCTCAGCTCTGAATCGATTTGTTGAGCAAGAAGAGCGCTGTGTTGATGAATTGCGTCCAGAGACGCGCCGGTCACTGAATTATGGAAACGCGGCAGCAGGTCATCCAGTGCTCCATGTAAGGCCGGTAGCGTTAAGCCATCTATGGTGTTAAGGATCTCTGCCGTATCACCACTAGCATTTGGACGGATGGCATCCAGAGTCTGGCTAAGACTGATCTGATCAGCTGTTGCCGCCAGAGAGGCATAGCTGTTTCTGGCAATATCCAGTGTGAGGCTGTTGATCGCCGTGTCGTCGAAAGCGACAGAGAACACGGCCGGACTTAAGAGGTCATCGAATGTCCCCTGTAGCGCATTGGCCTCAAGGATGGTGTAGTTGCCGCTGGTCAGATACCCCTCAGGGATCACCATTAAGTTGCCACCTTGGATAATGGCCGTGCCGGAAACCTGGAGCAGGTCCGCTGTACCCCCTCCGGCTTCAATTTCCAGCACAGAACCTGCCAGCTGCGTGTAGTTACCGTCAATCGACAGGGTGCCAATTGAATTACCTGGGGCGATAGTCCCGTAATTGATGACAGGGCCATAAATGGTGCCGGTGCCTTTAAGGGTCGCCGGTTCATGAATGGTCAGTGACGAAAATTCAGCATTGCCATTCAGGCTGAGTTCTCCGGTGCCAAGATGACCGATCCAATTGCCGATGATGTCATCATCAAAGCGGAAGCTGAAATCAGGGACTAAAGAGATAACCTCGTCTGTATTAAAATCCCATATGCCGCCAAATGCCACCCCGGAAAAAGTATCGGTGATGATGTCTCCGTTAATCCGGCAATCATTGAGGATGAAGAGTGGATTTGCATAAGGGGAGTACACGGCGGTCTCTGCTTGTATGGTAGCTCCAGATAAGATAAGGGTATTGTATGAGTAGTACCATTGAGGGAGGTAGATTCCGACCGAGTCCTCTCCTTGTGCTGTTATGTTACCGGAGACTTGAATGTGGTTTTGCTCACCCACCGCATAAAGTGCGGTAGAATAATCACCCTTGGCGGTGAGGCTACCTATAACCTCTAGAGTATTGTTCCTGCCGGCCAGGCGAAGTGTATCTGAAAAGTCGCCGCGCGATTCCAACACGCCACTTTGCACAATCTCGTTGTTGTCACCGTTAACGTAGAAGGCATAGCTGTAATCATAGTCAGACAGAAAGACTTCTGCACTTTCAAGGGTCGTATTATTAAGATAGGAGGTCGGACCAAAGGAATTGTAGAAGTCCATATTGATCTCCCAACCCAAGTCACGGAACATGTCCAAAAGTAACTTGTTGGGCGCGCGGGATTTTTCTCCAAAATTTCCTGTCCAGCTCATTAATTCCCCCATGGGCGCGGGGTGGACCATACTGGAGCCTGGAAGGAACTCATCCACAAACGTTTGGATCGGCACCGGTCCGCCGTGGGTTGCATTGGCATAGTCTCCCAGCCACAATAACGTTCCTTGTGGGCCGAGAACAGTCAGAGGATTTGGGGTCCCTAATGTTCTGTATTCTGCCCGGTTGCCATCACTATCTTCTATCAAGCTGCTCCAGCGAGTGACCCCATAGAATCCACTGCTTTGGGAATAACCTGAGGTGATTCCCAATCCATGAATAATTTCATGGGTGACGGCCGATCGGAAATCAACAAAATACCCCGGCAGTCCTTTACCATAATGAAAATCGAACGCACTGTTGTAGTTGATAGCGATATCAGCAGTACCGGGAGCATAATCGGTTGGATCACCATCGCGCCATGCAGCTTCAGCCGTTGTTTTCAACTCTCCGCTTGTGGGATACAGAAAATGTGAACTTCCGGAGTTGCCGAGGATTTGTTGAGGGAGGTTGTCACTCCAGGCCATGGCGATGCGAACTGGACGAGCTGCAGAATTAGCCAATGACAGGTTCAGGATGTCCAGAGAGGAGATTAAGGCTGTTTTTTGCTCTTCAGTCCAGACGGTGGTTCCAGTAATAGACATGCCGTTAGCTGTTGATGCTGATTCTCCAGGGGCAAGCAATTCTACCTGAAACAGACCGATTTCAAGTATCTCATTTGCATGGCATGGTGCTGGAGGGAAAAGCCCCATCATCAAAAATGGGATAATTATATAAAGCTTTTTCATTGGCGCTCTTTCGGGATGGGTAACCGTCTTGAGGACTGTAATGTCTCAAGAATGATGCTTGAGATTGTGTCTAGGAGCCGATTTTTATCTGCGTGGTTTGACAGCAGGCTAAAATGAATGTCCGTTTCGGCGTATATTAGCATATTTACTACACGTTTTGGTATATCATCTGTTTGTCATGGGCTTTGTTGGATGGGCGGGAAAAGGCGTGAGGCAGTTGCCCTTTTTCAGACGACAGGGTAATTTGAATAGATATTTCCCTCTATCTGGAGAACGTATGTCTATCAACGAGAAACCGCAAGGATTCCATTTTGCCAGACATCTCGATGGCAATGGCGGGGCTGAAGTTCTTGAGTGGGCTCTGTTGCAGAACGGACGCAGCCACGATCAAGTCTGGGTGCATTGTGATTATGAAGATGCACAGATTCAGCAGTGGTTGACACGCCAGAGTCTTGATCCCCTTGTGGTTGAAGCGATGACCGCTGAGGACAGCCGTCCGCGAGTCGCTCTTTTTGATCAGGGGGCTCTCGTTGGTTTGCGTGGGGTTAATAAAAATCCTGACGAAGCGATGGAGGATATGGTCTCGCTACGGGTGTGGCTGGACCCTGACCGGATCATCACCTTGAGTAATAAGCCTATGGCGTCCATCCGGGACATTCAGCAACAGTTTGTCCAGGGGCGTGGTCCTAAAACCACCCAAGGACTGTTTTCAGAACTGTGTGATCGTTTGGAATGGTATGTCAGTCAGATGATTGATGATTATGAAGATGAGGTGGAGTTGATCGAACAAAGCGACCTTGCTGAAGATCATTTGCGCCGGCGTGAGGCCATCTCCAATTTACGGCGGCGTGTGGTCACGCCACGCCGCTATCTGGCTCCGCAACGCGATGCCTTATCGCACTTATCTGTTGAGCCTCCCAGCTGGTTTAACGAGCGGACCCTGATGCATCTCAAAGAGATCCGCAACCGGTTGCAACGCCACATGGAGGATCTGGATGCAGTGCGCGATCGGACTGTCATCGTTCAGGAGGAATTGCAGGCGCAAGTTTCCGACCAGCTCAACGCTCGAATGTATATTATCAATATCTTTGCCGCGATTTTTCTGCCGTTATCCTTTTTCACCGGTTTGTTCGGTGTCAATCTCGGTGGTATCCCCGGGGCGCATTCCGCTGTCGCCTTCCTGCTGTTCTGTTTCTGCCTGCTGGTTATCGGTGTTGGCTTGATGGTCGTTTTCCACTGGAAACGCTGGTTCTGAATTGACCGGTGTTTTAGGACCGCGCCATTTTTCCCAGACGTTGTCCGACACGGAGCGTAAATGCAGATCGCGTTGCGGGAAGGGGATGGAGATCCCTTCCTGATCGAACCGTTTGTAGATGGCAACACTCAGATCACTTTTCACATCAAGACTCTGGTCAAAATTTTCCAACCAGATACGTAATTTAAAATCCAGAGAGCTGGCCCCGAACGCAACGAACAACGGCGACGGCTCCGGGTATTTGAGAACGGTTGGATTATTTTTGGCTTCCTCTTTGAGGATGGCTAGCACCCGTTCAATATCCTCCCCATAAGCAACACCGACATCGATCGTGATCCGTGCCCGTGAATTGCTGTGAGTCAGGTTGGTGACCTTTTCGGAAATCAGCTGACTGTTAGGGACAATGATCTCCGCCTGGTTGTAGGTTTCAATCACTGTGGAACGCAGACCGATTTTGCGGACAATCGCCCATTCCCCATCGAGAATGATCCGGTCACCGAGTTTGATGGGGCGTTCGAACAGCAGGATCAGGCCACTGACAAAGTTGTTGACGATATTCTGCAGACCAAATCCGATCCCGATACCGAGGGCACCGGCAATGACGGCAAAGCTTTGCAAGCCGATGCCCAGGGATCCCAGCGTCAGTAACAGGCCGCAGGAGATGATGATGTAGTGGAGCAGGGTTTTCAGGGAATCGCGCAAGCCACTATCCATATAGCGCGGTCCGACAATTTCGACATCAAACAACGAACGCATGAACCAGGAGAGACTGAACGCCAGGTACATGATCATCACCACCATGATCACGGTGCTCAGTGTCAGCTCAACCTCGCCAACGGTGACTCCAAAATCTTTGACCGCCAACCAGGTGGTGGTTACGCTGTCACTGCCGCCCCAGATCTGTACGGTATAGAGCATGCCGTAAATGAACAGTGCGCCGACGATAAAATGATTGATGCGGCGGGCGAGGCGGGAGCCGAAAATCTTGAAAAACTTCCAGCTTTGCACCCACGGGTGACCGAGGAGATAGTCAATACCGCCTTGAGTGAGGCGCATGACCATATACACCATCAGCAACACAAAGACGGTTTTGATGGCCGAGTCGACCAGACGCAAGGACAGGGTACTGTAACCGCCGAGCTGAGCAATTAGGGAAATGGTTAACACAATAATCCCGATGCGCTGTCCGATGATCAGCTGCCAGGAGTCTTTGTTGCGGCGACTCAGCAGGCACATCCGGGCCAGCAGAGGAATGCCGATCAGGGACAGGACCACCAGGTAAAGACGTAAAAACGGTAACGGCAGGCCAATCACCTGTAAAAACATGGAGATCAGATAGATGAAGGCCAATAGCCAGACCAGCATGGCGTGGCGACGTTCCGGTACAATCCCGGCCACGAGGATGCTGGCGGCAATGACGCTGATCACCAGCAGATAAAAAGTCCATGCTAAGGGCGGTGCCTTATACAGTGGACTGAGGGTGGCAAAGGCGACAAATAAACCGGCGGCCCAGGGATGACGGAACAGGATGTTCCATTGGGATGCATCATCCTTTTTACGATGCTTGCGTAGGTTGACCGCCAGCACCAGAGCCAGAATTAACTGCATCACCGTGACCCACCAGTAGTCATGCAGATAGCTTGTGCGGTACCACTGCACCAGATTGAAATTGTCTTTGACCTGCTGATTGAGTTCGGTGTTGAACTGCGCATAAAAGGTGCTGCTGGCAAAGGATCGGGCGGTTTTCTTGAAAATCTGTGAGCGCAGATTTTTTAATGCTGTATCGATATGACGCACGGTGGCTTCATTGCCGTCCTGAATCAGAACCACCTGCTGTTGTACGGCAATGAGTTTGCCGCTGGCATCGGCAATTTGTTTGAGCAGTGCAGCGATTTTTTCGTCAGCACGGTCGAATTCTGCTGCGGGAAACTCGGTGTTTTCTTTTGTCAGATAAGCTTTCCATTCCACCCAAAAAATTTTGCGCTGTTGCCATTGGTTGCGCAGGTTGTCGAGGGTGGTTAATTTTGTAGAAAGTGTTTCAAAGATCGCTTTGAGATTGCCGAGCTGACCAACGAGGACACTGCGTGTTTCCAGAAGTCGCTCAAAACTCCATTGTTCCGGATCTCCCAACTCCTTGAGCCGTTGATCAAGGGTTTTCTGACGCTCCATCACTTTGTCAAGGTTGTCTTTTGTTTGTTCCAGCGCCGTTATCTCATCCAGTTGTGTTGAGGTGGACGCCGTGTTGTTGTTCAGTGTTGCCAGGCGTGAAACCACCTCAGAGACGCCGGGGAATACCGTCGCCTGTGGTGAGGCATCGGCTGCTTCGCTCGAGGGTGTGGATGTTTGTTCACTAACAGCTCCGGCAGCGGTGCCGTTGTTCTCCTGAGCGGACCAGCATGGGGAACAGACAAGAGTGAAGATTAAACAATAAAAAATAAAGAGAAGGGGGCGCACCGTGGGCTCCTTGAGTGTTCTCAGGGTTGATGAAGGTCGGCTTGAATACACGACGATTCTTTATTCTACCTTGAATTTCTGCGAGAGAGAACCGTTGGTGCATAAAAAAGCCCCCGTCATCCAAAGATAACGGGGGCTTTTGTTCCAGGCGAGGCAACGTGCCTAGAACCGATAGCTTACCGAAGTGTTCACCAGGTAAAGTTCGCCATCATAGTCATCACCAAGGTAGGCTTCACCATCTTCAACACAGCGGTAGAAACCGCTGACGGCAAGAGTCAATGCCGAGTTGAAGCGATATTCCGCTCCCAGGGTCAGGTCCAGAGTCTCATAATCGAGATCGGAATAATCATCCGATCCGCTGTAATCAAGGTAGCTCATCATGATGGTCTGGGTGTAAGGGAGATCATTGGCGTCGAGATAGGCCAGATAGTCCTCTTCCGACATGCCGGACAAGACGTAATCCACATAGTTTTCATAGTAGATATTGTCGCCAAAGTTGGGGTTGTCGGCAGATGCTTCCGCTTTGGTCAGGGTCAGGTCACCACTGAGAGTCAGCTTGTTCGTAGCCTGATACGTCGTGGACAGGTAGAGCACCTGAGCCGTGGTGTCGTAATCGACATTGTCATAAACCGAAGCGATCTGTTCGCCCATACTTTCCGAGAAACAACCGACATAAAGTGCCGTGGCATATTTGCTGGTGGTTTTACCGTATTGGTAATCATAACCAGCGCTGAACGTCAGTTTCTCGGTCGGCATCATGAAGATACTGACACCGGCATTCCAACTGTTGTTCTCCCAATCATTATACGCTTCATCATTCTCTTCAAAGGTGTATTGGCCGTTGACGCTCAACGAGAAAATGTCGTTGGGGGTCCAGGTGCCACTGGCTTTGAACTGATGATGGTTTTCAGCGACATTGCTGCCGGAGGTCGTGCGGTTCCAGCTGCGCAGAACTTCATAAAACGGTGAGTTGGTGGTCATGTCCAGCGGATCGGGATCGCTGTCCATCAGTTGGGTCCAACCGTATTGATTCAAATCGTTGTAGCCCAAACCGTTGCTGAAGCTGAACGGAGTGTCCGCGTGTTCATAAGTGTATTTGGCACGCAGATTGACCGAAGACATCGGGCGTGAGCTGATGCCCAACTCAAAGGTATTATAGGTTGTTTCTTCGTCGTCCAGGTAAGCTTCATCGCGCAGGCTACTGTCATACTCTTTGTAGTTGCCGTTATCGCGATCGACCACTTTATACGTATAGGCTCCGGTCAGCATAGTACCGGCACCGAGGACGTAAGACGCATCCAGGCCTGTTTCGAAGACGTCGCGGCTGGCGCTGGAAGGACGGTTGTAGTTGAAGTCAGATACCGGAATGGTGTCGGCACCAAACACGATCTCAGTATCAGCCGTGTATGACGTCATATCCACATACAGATCATCGCTGTCGATTTCATACTGCTTGGCATACGCTTTGAGACGCAGCCCGGCAATGCTCCGATTGCTGGCACTGAAAAACAGGGTGTCGGAATCGTATTCCAGATCGTTGTAATTGTTTTTCGTATCAGCGCTGACATAGCTGCCGTACAGTGTGGTTGCGCCGGCCGCATCGTAGCGCAGTTTCACCGTATCCATTTTCTTTTCAATGTCTGCGGTGATACCGATTTCCTGGGACTCGTTTTCGAACAGCAAACGGTCATAATAGGGTTTGGCGATATCGTCGTAGTAATAGTCATTGTCGACGCGACCTTCGTGCGCATAGTCGTCGCTTCGGTTGTCGAATTCGCGCTCGGTGTGGAAATAGCTGGCGGTCAGCCCGGCCATTTTAAAGGTGGCACCGATGCTGACTTCTTCCGTGGTCTGGTCGATCTCCTGACCAACGGCAACGGTATGACACGGTGTGCATTGACCCGTCATCAGCGTGGTTTGCTGCCAGCCGTGTTTTTCCTCATGGCTGAATTTCACTTCAGGAACCAGGTAGGGAAATGCCGGCAGTTGCAGTTTGGCACTGGCTTCATGCTTGCGACGCTCAATCATGTAGTCGCGGCCCTGATCCAGATCGTTAAAGGTTGCAGTTTGCAGACCTTCGAGGCCGACGGTTCCTGCTTCGGTCAGCAGAGGAACCGCATTGGCTGCGATGATGCCATCGTAAATATCGTGTTCGCCACCGGCATTGATACTCGGTTCAAAGCTGCCGTAACCGGGAGTACCCGCCGTTGCCGACAGATGCGGTTTGTCCTCAAACAGCAGGTCATGGCGTAAGCGATGAATGAACTTTTGATAGTTGTACTTTGCCCGCAGCACTCGCTTGATATCGAAACGGGCTGATCCTTCACTCTCTTCTTCGTCGGTGTACTGACCTTCGAGTTCTATGCCGACACCGTTTTGGCGGACATCGAGTTCAAGACCGCCGCCGATGGAAGAATCCATAGATTCATATTCGGCGGTTTTATTCAGACTGTCATCACTGCTGACTCCGGTGTAGCCCAGATTGATGGATGCTTCTGACCAGTCGGCTGCAAAGCCGCTGGTTGCCATCATCAGGACCGCGATGGATGCCAACAAAACATAGGTACGTAACTGTTTCATAATATTACAGGCCTCCTTGTTGGCTATCGCGTCAAACGGCTACCGCCGCCCGGGGTGTAGAGAGAGGGCAGATCGGAACCGTGGACACTTGGGTGACATTGACTACAACGCGTCATCATGGCCATTTGCATGGCATGTTTGTCATCGATGCCTGAACCGGTGATTTTGTTCAGGATGGCCTGAGCACTGTTGCCAATGGCAGCCTTTGCCGGATCCGAATCCGAAGCATACTGCGCATATTCAGCCAATGCGTCCGTGTTTGGACGGAAATTGGTATGGAAATGCAGCTCATGACATTGCAGGCACAGGAACGGCTCACTCTGTTTAATCAGATTGTCAGCCACAGTGCCGTGGGGGTTGTGACAAATGGTGCAGTCTTCCATGACCGGCGCATGTTCGAAAGCAAACGGCCCAGACTGATCCATGTGGCAGGTCAGGCACAGCTCGTTTTTGCGTTCGTCAGTACGCAGCATGGGGCGGGTTTGGCTACCATGAGGGTTGTGACAGTCGCTGCAACCCATTTTGCCTTCTTTTACCGGGTGATGATTGGGCATGTGCATCTTTGCACGCACATCCTGATGGCAGCTGTAGCACAGCTCGTCTTCCGGTTTACTGAGCATGGCTTTGTTGGCGCCATCGTCATGGACGGTGTGACAGTCTGTACAGCCGATGCCGTAAGCGGCATGGGTGGAATGGTTCCACTCCATGGTTTCACCCTCGGTATGACAGTTTTGGCAGATCGCTGATGCCTGGGCGGCATTGAGCGAGCCAAAGCTGAGGATTTTTTCCGTATCCCCTTCGTCAATGTGCTGGCTGGCCGGTCCGTGGCAGGATTCGCAGCCCTGATTGTCCATACTGTTGGCCAGATATTCAAAATCGGCCAACAAATTGTGGATGTTGTGTTCAAAGGCCTGTCCCAATTCCTCGTGACAGTCGAGACAAGCGCTTGAGCCAACAGATTGGGCGTCAGCGATCTGGGGGATCGTCGCGTCCAGTTGTGTTCCCGGTTGAGAACAGGCGCACAGCATTGCCAATAGCAGTGCGCTGATCCCACCGACAACAACACGGTTGTTACGGTGTTTCTTCATGTTTCTCTCCTTCTTCCATGATTGTGTACGTTTCTACTATAGGGAAAATCTATAGTAGGCAGAATGAAATACGATGGAAGATAGCGCCTTGGTCAGACCAAGTCCAATTCAAAAAAACGATCTGTCCTTATGAGTAAATTGAAGATTGTTATGATCTTGTAATAATATTGTTAGCAGTATAAGAGGATCTTCTACGGGAGACGGTTCTAAGGTAAATTATCGATAATATTGATGGAACTAGATGATGCCATATTGAAAGATCGTCTTTTCTTTCTGCAGAAATAGTAATTATTATTAGATAGTATTTTAAACTAAAAAGTGTTGCGCTTTTTTTTTCAATGTGTATGATAGCTGAATCAAGGTGTGAGGGCGGTGCAGATGCGAGACGTATGGGAACGTCCT